>NZ_JAQYUU010000009.1 GCF_028728205.1 Clostridium sp. 'White wine YQ' | reverse complement strand
ATATCATAAATTATATTATGAAATGTCTTTTATAAAAAAATCGTCAAGGCGATTTTGAGCCGTCGATTTTTTTCTCGCAACTGCCTTTCCAAGCGCATGTGAGGAAAATTTGGCAGGCGACTAATTCTATTTTTTATTCCTTAGGTGAGTTCATAGGGTTTTTATAGGAAACTTAATTTATTCTTGTTTGTGTTCAGGTATGAATAAATTTTTAGTTGAACTTAAAACCCTATAGTAAATTCTTAGATTATAATTCAAACTTTTAATGTTATCCAAAACCCTAAAATATTATAAAATCCTAAAGAATAAAAATATGTATTGATATTATGTAAGGTTAATTCTAATATTATTGGTAGATGTTTTAGAGTTTTAAGATGGCCTACATAATTAAAACTCTTTAGAAAGGTTAGTGATTTTATGAATAAGCAAAACATAGGCAAAATAAAACTTTTTTTAATAGGACTTGAAAGTAGATTTAGTGATAATGCCTCTATTTTTAAAGGAATTTATATTTCTTACAAAGCAGGCCTTAAAACCTTTAAAGGCGTAGGTGACTACTTAGATGGCAATATATCCTATAACTTTAATGGAGAAACTAAAGTTTATCCTATAAGTTCTCTATTTGAAAGAATTTGTTCTGATAGTGAAAGCTACGATGAAGTTTCAATATTATATAGAGAAAGAGGGACAGATATATTAATAACAGCTGATAATAAGAATGTTAAAATGCAGAACAAAGAAGTTAAGGAAGAGGATGAATTAGTTACTGCTAAAAATAGCACTTCTGCACCTCACCTAAACGAAACTTCAACTCTGCTAAACAGAGATTATTATATAAAAGTTGGAAAAGCAGATGCTCTTTTAAAAGAAATTGGAATAATGAGCAAAGAAGGAAAAGTCATAAATAATAAAATTAGAAAATATAATCAAATAGACCGTTATGTAGAATTGCTAGAGGGAGCCCTTGATTCTCTTCCAAAGAATGAGGTTATAACTATATTAGATTGTGGTTGTGGAAAATCTTATCTTACTTTTGTACTAAACTATTACCTAACTGAAGTTAAGAAAAGAAAGTGTCATTTTATTGGCTTAGATATATCTGAAGGTGTAATTAATTCCTCTAAAAAAATGGCATCTAACTTGGGATATAGAAATATGGAATTCCATGCAATAGATATAAAAAATTATATTCCAAAAAGAAAAATACATGTAGTTATTTCTCTTCACGCATGTGATACAGCAACGGATATGGCTTTAGCTTTAGGTATTAAAGTTGATGCTGATTGTATTATTGCAGTTCCTTGTTGTCATAGAGAAATGCTCTCACAATACAGTTACGAGCCTTTTAACGGAATCATAAAACATGGCATATTAAAAGCTAGAATGGCTGATGTGCTTACAGATGGTATGAGAAGTATGCTTCTCGAAGCTAAAGGATACAATGTTTCTGTCGTTGAATATATTTCACCATTAGAAACTCCAAAAAACCTAATGATTAGAGCAATAAAAACCTCCGATGAAAGATATGAGCTTATGGATGAATACATGAGCTTAATGGGTGCATTAAATGTTTATCCAGCTCTATATCAATATATAAATGAGGGCTGGTTATCTAATTAATATACTTCATTTATCTTAGAGTTACTTTTTTGTGGAACGCTGTTCTCAGCGGAGGGAACAAAATTTATAGTAACTCTTTAAATGAAGTTTATTATAGGACATCATTAATCTGTCTAAACTTCATTTAATATTGGGGGTATTTGAAGAATTATGAGGAAGTTAAAAAGAAAAGTGTTTTCTATGTCTATACTTGCTATTTTGTTTGTTTCTTTAGGGTTTTACGCCTCTTATAGAATATTTATAAAACCGCAAAAACAACAGTCAAAACAATCAAAGCCCTTAGATTCATCAAATACTACCAAGTTTATTTCTCAAGAGAGTATTGTTGACAAAATACATGAAACTCAAAAAATTATTCCATTAGAAACAGATTTAGAGGAACGTATTTTAATAGATGATAGCTGGGGAGACTGGGAAGTTTTTAAAAAGGTAAAAGAGATAGTTTTTTATGGCAAAGGAAGTTATTCTATAGATTTTGCTTCTATAGACAAAAATAATATTGTAATAAATAATTCATCAAATCTCATTAATATTACATTACCCAAACCTCAAATCGAAGACATTGCGCTGTACGAAGATAAAACACTTTATGAGACTACAACAAATGGTTTACTTAGATTTGGCGAGATTAAACTCTCCCCTGAAGAAAATTCAACCATTTGTAAAGAGGTAAAAGATAAGATGAAAGAAAAAATGCTTCAAGATGATTTATATGCCATGGCAGAAAGCAAATCTCAAGAAGCAGTAAAAAATATTTTATCTCCATTACTTCCTAATAGCAAAACAGAGATTATCATAAATTATCAATAAAAAAGAGCCTAAGGCTCTTTTTTTATTTCACTTATTTTAAAGTCCAGTTAAATCTCTAACCACTTGAGATGCTATAATCATTCCTGCAACTGGTGGAACAAAACTTATACTTCCAGGTATTTGACGTCTAATAGTACACTTTTTAGTTCCTCCTGTACATACGCATCCAGTCTTACAAGTTACTACATCCTCATCTTTTGGTTTCATAGGTACTTCTTCAGAATATACAACCTTAAGAGATTTTACCCCTCTTTTCCTTAACTCATATCTCATAACTTTAGCTAAAGGACATACCTTGGTTTTATATATATCTGTCACCTTAAACTGAGTTGGATCAAGCTTGTTTCCTGTACCCATTGAACTCATTATTCTTATATTATTATTTTCACAATAAACTGCTAAAGCAATTTTAGCCGATACAGTATCTATAGCGTCAACTACATAATCTGTATCTTCTGAAATAAATTCAGAAAGATTTTCTGGAGTTACAAAAGTTTCATGGGTAATAACATTACATTGTCTATTTATTGATAATACCCTTTCCTTCATAACTTCAACCTTTGACTTACTTATTGTGCTATAAGTTGCATGTACCTGTCTATTTAAATTAGTTAAACAAATTGTATCATCATCGATTAAAACTAAAGTTCCTACTCCAGCTCTTGCAAGCGCCTCTACAGTAAAGCTTCCTACTCCACCTATACCAAAAACCACTACTTTTGAATTTTTTAATTTATCTAAACCATCTTTTCCTATTAAAAGCTCTGTTCTAGATAATGAATGCTGTAACATATTACATTCTCTCCTTTGTATAAAGCATTTTAAAATTATTAATCATTTCATCTTTTTTAATATGTAATAATTTTTAATCTCTTTGTTAAATATAAAAGTTCTTATATCATTTTAGATGATATCTTTGAATAAAACAATAGGGTTTTATTTTCAATAAACCCTATAAGTTTCTAAGGGAAAAACTTCGTTAACATAATAAAACATTTTTAATGCATTCTAGCTATGTATTAATGTATAATGTTTTAAGTAATTAATATTTTAGGAGGATTCAATATGATAATTGGAATTATAGCTGCAATGTCTGAGGAATTAGCGCTACTTTTAGAAGATATGGATGTTACTTCAAAAGAGGATAAAGCTAAGATGACATTCCACAAAGGAAGTCTATGGGGAAAAGAAGTAATAGCTGTAGTTTGCGGAGTTGGTAAAGTTAATGCTGCTGTATGTGCTCAAATATTAGCAAGTGAATATAAAGTTGATAAAGTTATTAATGTAGGTGTAGCAGGAGGAATTGGAAAAGATATTTATCCTGGAGATGTAGTTATAGCCGACAATCTTGTAGAACATGACATGGATACTACTGCATTTGGGGATCCTCATGGCCAAATACCAAGATTAGATACTTTTGATTTTAAATGTGATAGAGAACTTGTAACTTTAGCAGAGGAAGCTTGTAATGAAGCTTCTGATATAAAAAGTTTTAAAGGCAGAATTGTAACTGGTGATCAGTTCGTAGCTAGCATTGATAAAATACAATGGTTATCAAGTGAATTTGAAGCTTTTGCTTGTGAAATGGAAGGTGGAAGTATTGCTCATACTTGTTACCTAAATAACATACCATTTGTAGTAATTCGTTCAATCTCTGATAATGCTAACAATGGGGCTCATATGGATTTTGAAAAATTTACACCAATTGGAGTAAGAAATTCTACAACTATTTTGGAAAAAATGCTAAAGAAAATGTAATTAATAATTTAAAGCCAAAGGATAAGTTATTTCCTTTGGCTTTTATGTTATATCTTACTTAATTATAACTCCTAGAAGTCTTGCTAATTCAACTGCTTGAATTGGTGATACTATAGCATCCTTTAACTCTCTTCCAGTTAAAGCAATTTCAGAAATATCACTGTCTCTAAAATCAATCTTTTTAAGTGGAGTATTGGTAAATTCAGAACTTGCTAAATTACACTCTTTAAATGCAACGCTACTAAAGTTACATTCTAAAAATATTGCTCCTTGCATATTACATTCTTTAAAATTTATATCCTTCATTTTAGAATATCCAAAATTTGAATACCTTCCTAAAGACTCCTGAAATAATATATTTTGAAGATTTCCACCACTAAAATTAGTTCCTATAAGCTTACAATCTTTAAATTCCACTCTGTGAATGCTTCCATCTGAAAAGTCTACATTAGATAAGTCACAATTCTCAAAAACTACATCTAATAAATCCACATTCCTGAAGGAACATTCATTAAATATTACATTTATAAACTTGCAACCATTTATCTCGACTTTCTCTTCACTTATATAATCCAAATTAATATTTTCAATTATGGTATCTGAAATGTAATTTTCATTTATTATTAAATCTTCAATATCATCACTTTTATTTAATTCCGCTTCTAATTTAGGTTTTAATATTTTCTTAAGTTCACCCATACAATCCATATTCCCCTCTTAAATTATTTCAACTTAATAATACACTATATAACGTAAACTTTCTAATATAAAATATATTAAGTTGTGCATAAAAAAGGCCTATTAAATCTTTAATAAGCCCTATATAGGGTTCTATAGGAAACTTAATTTATTAGTTGAACTTAAAACCCTATAATAATTATTAAAATTTATCAGGAAATTGTTTTATTATGCCTTTTGAAATAATATCTGCAAACATCAACATATGATTCTGCCCTTTATCATAGGAAACTGCATCTAAGTTCCAGTCCTTATTTAATCTAGCTAGAACTTGATCTGTAAGAAACCCTAAATGCTTATATAACATATCTTTTATAGAATTTTCATCCCAATTCTGATTTGCCTTGCTCATAAAACTTGAAATTTTATCAGCATTTTCATACCAAAGTTTATTATATTTTTCTAAATCATCTTTTTTTCCGTTCTTAGCAGCTTCTACTACTTGCCCAGCTAAACTAATATGTTCTCTTAATAGTTCAGATAAAGCATTTCCTGCCTTCTCCCCATAATAAGGTTTTATAGAATTCCCTATATCATCTTGGTTCTTAAGTAACCTTTGTAATACTATTTCCTTATCATCTAAATTAGCCAAGGCACTAATTATATAGCTTCTAGTCCACTGAACATGTTCTTCCCATAACTTCCTTTGAACTTCTTGAGCTATACACCCCTTTTCACTATAAGAATTTTCTATTTTCTTATCTACTCCATATACATTTAATGGAGATATTACCTGAATCAAAAATAACAGCAGTAAAATCTTTGAGAAAACTTTTTTCATTATGTTTATCCTCCTTATTTTTAAGACTACATTTTCTTTCTCAAAAATAGTTTTCATAACTTTTTAGTAAAATATGCATTACTCTATAACATCCAAAACCATAGGGTCTTTATTCTTTAAATCTATATATACTTCTCCCTTAGAATCCATTGTTGCTAAAAACACTTCTTTTGGTGATTTAATAGATTTTTTTTCTAGCTCTTTTAATAGCCATTCTTTATCTTTGTTCATAAGTTTTAAATGATCCTCAATTATTTTCCCGTCAATGATTATATCCGCTAATATCCCTTCATAAGATGCCTGAATATTTAAATCTTTTCGTGTTACCACCTGTTCAGGAGGCTTAAGCAAAACACTAACTTGCCCGCTTGTTTCAAGTATTGCATATTCAACTGCGGAGATATTAAATGCCCCTTTTAATCTACACTCCTCTAATACATCATTTATTGTAAACTTGCTCTTTTTAAGATTCTTCTCAATAAATTTGCCGTTTTGTATAAGAATAGTTGGTGAATCACCTAATATCTTTCTTAGTTTTATTCCTTTTAATGATATGTATCCTATGATTATAGGTATTACTGAATATACAACAATTCCTATGAGCCCATGAATATAGCTAATATCTTCATTAATTGTAAATTCTCCTGCAATAGAACCGATAGATATTCCAGCAATATAATCAAAAAATGATAGCTGTGAGATTTGTTTTTTACCCATAAGTCTAGTAAAAATAAATAGCATAACTATAGATACAATACTTCTTATAATAATATCTGCATCAGATAATAATTCCTTAACATCCATTTAAATCACTCTCTCATTAATCATAATCTTTCCCAATTTAAATTTCCCTTAATAGGCAATATTATTACTGCATATTGTTGGAACATGATTTTTATCCAAGACTATCATAATATTATATAGACTTTATTAAAGGTGACCTATGAAAATACCATTTAAATATCCTATAAAAATACTTATAGCTTTTCTTAATCCTACATTAGACAAGACTGCTAACCTATTTAGGAAAGATGCTGAATACTCGAGCAATGCTGCGAGCATTGTAAATAATCTTTCAAGTACAACCTCATTTCTTATTTGGGTAGATACTAAAAATTTTAAAACAAATATTTTTCAAGGTTCTAAAGACAACTGGAGACTTTTAAATAGTTATAGTTGTTCTATTGGCAAACCTTCAACCCCTACTCCCAAGGGTACTTTTAAAGTTGGTATTAAAGGCTTATCCTTCGGTGAAGAGAAATGGTATAAATGCAGATACTACACACAAATAGTTGGAAATTATTTATTTCACTCAATAATATACAATCTTAATGGAACAATACGCGATGGAAGGTTAGGTAAACGTATTTCTGATGGATGCGTGAGACTTGCTCTCTTAAATGCTAAATGGATCTATGATAACATTCCAAAAGGTACAACTATATATATTTCCTAAATAAAAATAGTACTAGTAGTTATTTAAACTAATAGTACTATTTTTAAGTTCAAATTCATTAACTAAATTGCTGGCTTATGCTCCACAGATTCTTCTTTTTTGATATCTTCTCTCAAGCTAGGTAATATAATCTCTATTGCTTTTGTAGGGCATTTTTCTGTACAAACTGCATCTGTACATTCATTTATACATATTTCTGAATTAACAACTGCTAGATTATTTTCAACTTTTATAGCCCCATGGGTACAACTTCTACTACAAATACCACAACCTAAACAAGAAACAGTACAAAGTTTCCTTGCCACTGCTCCCTTTTCTAAAGAATTGCAGTTTACCATAACAATAGAGTCCTTAGGAATCATTTCAATTACTTTTTTAGGACAAGATTCTTGGCATTTCTTACAACCTGTACATATTTCTCTATTCACAACAGGTATACCATTATCCCCCATAGTCATAGCTCCAAAGGGGCAATTTTTTACGCAAGTACCAAAACCTAGACATCCATATTGACATCCTTTTGGACCACCGAGTAGCAAACTTGCTGCCATACAATCGTCAATTCCTTCATAGTTATAATTTAATACAGTCTTATCCTTTGAACCTAAACATCTTACATGAGCTATCATTGGTTCAATTTCTTCTGCAACTTTTCCAGTAAGTTCTCCTACCTTTTTAGCTACTTCTATTTTTCCAGGCACACATAAATTGGCTGGAACATTAGGATCTAAAACTACAGCTTCAGCATAAGCTTTACACCCTGCATATCCACAGCTTCCACATTGTCCTTTTGGTAATATTTCATCAACCATTTCAATTAGTGGATTAACTTCCACTGCAAATTTTTTATTGGCTATAGCTAGTACTAGTCCAAAAATAATTCCTACCACAGCCATAACAACTATAACGGCAATTGCTGTACTGAACATAATACTCCCTCCTTAAATTGATATCATGCCTGAGAAGCCTAGAAAAGCTAACGCTAACATACCTGCTAAAATAAATGCTACACCAGTTCCTTGCAACGATTCTGGAACATCTGCATACCTCAATTTTTCTCTTAAACTAGCCATCAATGTAATTGCTAGCGCAAAACCCATTCCCGAGCCCACTGCGAAAACTATACTCTTTAAGAAGGTATAATTTGATTCAGCATTTAATAATGGTACTCCTAGTACGACACAATTAGTTGCTATTAGTAGTAGGTATATTCCCCACATTCCATATAAAGTGGGCAGATATTTTTTAATTATCATCTCTAGTAATTGTACAAAGCTAGCAATCAATAAGACAAATATCAGCGTAGTTAGAAATGTTACGTGAAAAGGAGCCAATACAAAATGATATACAACCCAAGATAATATAGAACTTAATGTTATTACTGAGGTTACTGCCATACCCATTCCAATTGATGCATCTAAACTCTTTGATACTCCAAAAAATATACATAATCCTAAAAATCTAGTTAATACAAAATTATTAACTAATACAGCACTCATAAATAATATAAGATAATCCTTCACCTTGCTTCACTTCCTTTTCTTGCTATTGCTGCTTTTCTTTTATCTAGTAGCTTCATTCCACCTATCAAATATCCAATAACCATAAAAGCCCCTGGTGGTAGAATAAATATCAGTGCAGGATTATACCAACTTCCTAATATAGTTACTCCGAATATTGTTCCCATTCCAAAAAATTCTCTAATTACTCCAATTAGTAGCATTGCTAGTGTAAATCCACAGCCCATTCCTAACCCATCTAGGAATGATGGGAAAATAGGATTCTTAGATGCGAATACTTCTGCCCGTGCTAGTATTATTGCAAAAACTACTACAAGAGCTAGATATATTCCAAGGTTTTTATATAAAACTGGAAAGTACGCCTGTAAAATTAACTGAACCAAAGTAACTATTGTAGCAATTGAAGTAATATATATTGGTACTCTAACCTTTGGATTAACTAATTTTCTAGTTAATGAAACTACTGTATTATTGGCTGTTATTACAAACATTACGCAAAGTCCCATAGTAAGTGCATTTGATGCAGTGGTTGTAACTGCTAAGGCTGGGCATAAGCTTAGTGCCAATCTAAAAATCGGATTTTCATCAAAGAGCCCTTTATAAAAAATCTTCCAAAGTTCTCTCATGTTATTTTCCCTCCTTATATTCAGTTACTAGTTCTGCTGCCTCTTTTACACCTTTAGTAACAGCTTTTGATGATATTGTCGCACCAGTCATAGCTTGGATATGTTCCTTGTCTGATGGATCCTTTACAACAGATAAACCATTTATATCTTTTCCATTAAATTGCTTCCTGAATTTATCTTTGGAAGCATTATCCCCTAACCCTGGAGTTTCGTTATGGGATATTATGTTATAATCTATTATTTTTCCTTCTGGAGTTATGGCTGTAAGCAATTTTATAGTTCCCCCGTATCCCTTTGTTTCTGTTGGAACTACATATGCTATAACTTTATCTCCTTTTACTGCACTATACCAACCTGTCTTTCCATCTATTGCTTTAAAACTTTCAGCATCAGTAACTAAAGATTTCATTGATTGATTAAGAAGTTCTTCACTTTTTTGTACAGCTGTCGCTGCAGTTTTATAATAGGTTAATGCTATAATTGTTCCAGAAATTAAACATGCAATGGCAAGATTAAAGGCAATTTGAAAAATACTGTACTCCTTCTCTTTATGTTCTTCCTTCATGCCCATTACCCCCTTACTCCAAACTTTTTAGGTTGAGTAAATCTGTCTATTAATGGAGTAATACTATTCATTAGTAAAATTGCATAGCAAACTCCTTCAGGATACCCTCCCTTTAATCTTATAAGGGCAGTTAAGAACCCTGCTCCAATCGCAAAAATCACCTGACCTTTTATAGTAATCGGTATTGTAACCATATCAGTAGCCATAAAAAAGGCTCCAATAATTAACCCCCCAGCTAATATATGGAATATTGGATCCCCTGTAAACATGCCATTTGGCCCAAATATCCATGTTATTGCTGCCACTGTGCCTATCATTAGTACAGGTACAAACCAATTGATATAACCTTTGTATATTAAATAAATTCCACCTAGAATTAATAAAACAGCACAGGTTTCACCTATACTACCATTCCTATTACCTAAAAACATTTCCTTGTACATTTCAGTTTTGCTGCCAAATGTAGCTATAAGTTTTTCGTATCCCTGTTGCTTAAGAATATTTAAAGGTGTAGCAGTTGATACCCCATCTACAGCTGAATTCATACTTCTCCAGGTAGTCATAAACACTGGCCATGAAACCATGAGAGCAGCTCTTCCAATATGTGCTGGATTAAAGATGTTATATCCTAATCCTCCCATAGAATGTTTGGCAATTGCTATAGCTATAAAAGACCCTATTGCAGTCATATATATTGGCATATCAGGTGGTATACACATAGCCAATAACAAACCTGTTAAAAACGCACTTCCATCACTAATCGTGATTGGTTTTTTCATAAATTTTTCTACTAAATATTCTACTAATACTGCAGAAATACTTCCTGTTAATAAAGTTACTAATGCTTTAATTCCAAAGTGATATACACTAAAAATACCCGCAGGAAGCAGAGCTAAATTAACTCTCCACATTATTTTACTTATAGACTGCTCAGAACGTATATGTGGAGATGCAGAAACCCTTAACAAATTTTTGTTAGATTCTATACTACTTTCCATAAAACTTCCTCCATCTATTTTGCTGCTTTTAATGCATTTTGTGACTTACTAAATTTAATATATTGAACTATGTTTCGTTTTGCTGGACAAACGTAAGTACAGCATCCACACTCTATACAATCCAATAGGTTATAATCACTTTTTGCTTCTTCATAAAACTTTCGTTCTCCTAAAATACTTAACATACTTGGATTCAATCCCATAGGGCATGCTTCAATGCAGCTACCGCATCTTATACAATTAGATTCCTTATTCATGTTTATTTCAGATTTTGTAAGTGCAAGTATTCCTGAGGTCCCTTTTATTATTGGTATATTGATTGAGTATTGAGCCATCCCCATCATAGGCCCACCCATAATTATTTTCTCTGGAACCTCACTTAACCCTCCACAGAGATCAATAGCTTCCTGGAAGGTTGTTCCTATTCTTAATAATAAATTTTTAGGTTCTTCTATGGCTCCTCCTGTAACAGTAGTTACTCTTTCGATTAAAGGTATACCTTGTACAACTGCATCACATATTGCTTTTATAGTACCAGTATTTTGCACTACTACTCCAACATCTGCTGGCAATCCTCCTGATGGCACCTCAAGTCCTGTCACTGCCTTGATTAGCATCTTCTCTCCTCCTTGAGGATATCTTGTTGGCAATGCAACTACCTTTATTTCTGTTCCTTTGAAAATATCTTTCATAACTTTTATAGCTTCTGGTTTATTATCCTCTATAGCAACATAAGCCTTTGAGACATTTAAAACCTTCATAGTTATCTTAGTTCCAATTAATATATCTTCTGGATACTCAATCATCATTCTATAATCTGCTGTAAGATAAGGTTCACATTCTGCACCATTTAAAATTAGTGTATCCACAACTTTATCCTTGGGCGGTGATAACTTAACATGAGTTGGGAATGTAGCTCCCCCCATTCCGACTATTCCTGCCCCTTTTATAATACTTTTTATCTCTTCTACATCTAGGTTTTCCCACTCTCTCTTAATGGGAATTCCCTCTGCCCATTCATCTTTTCCATCACTTTCAATGACTATCGATAAACACTTTCCAAAAACTCCATGTGGATAATCTGCGACCTCAATAACTTTCCCTGAAACAGTCGCATGAATAGGACTTGATACAAATGCTTCACTATATGCTATTACTTGCCCCTTTTTAACTTCTTCTCCACGTTCCACCATAACTGAACAAGGAGCACCAATATGTTGCCTCACAGGTATTATTACTCTATTCGGTATTGGTGCTTTTTCTATTGACTTATCCTGCGAATAAATTTTGTTATCCTTAGGATGAATTCCACCTTTAAATAGTTTTAACATCTAAACACCTCAATTCTAGTCAGTAGTTTAAAAAAGATTTATACTCATAAGTCAACTACTATTTCTCTATTATTTTTGTAATTCTAGAAACCTTCTTTAAATCATTCTTGGAATCCTTTTCAGCACGTATGATAAGACCTATTGATATAATAAAACCCAGAATCCCTCCTATCACTTGTAAATAGCTATTATCTAAATTTACAACTTTAGAAATTAACCACCCAATTACTGCGCCTAATGTTCCTAATATTAGAGGTAATGCATATACAATAAATGTTGCCTTTACCATCCCCTCTTCCTTTGATTCAAATATAACCTTGTCTCCTTTTTTAGCACCAATAGTATTAATCACTTCAAGTATCAATGCTAAGTCTCCTGGGCATGCTCCACAGTTTTCACATTCCCCATGTCTTGCTACCTTAACTTTTGCAGTATTTTCTTTAGTGTCAATTACTATGCCTTGTTGTTCCTTATTCATCTCTCATCCCTCTCATCAAAGCAATTAATATATTTAATATAAAATTTATATTAAACTCGTTAAGTTGGATAAATAATTATCAATATTTTGAGTTTATTAATCGTATTTATGTCCGTATTATTTCTATTTTTTACTAACTATTCTTCATATATTTTATACCTCTATTTTTAAAATTCAATAGGTACTTTTACTCATATTTAACTTTAAAAATATATTTTCTTAATTTTCAAATAATTACAATTACATGTAAATATTAGAGACCTCAATAAAATCGCCACTTGCTAGAATTATTATTTTCTTTATATTAAAAAGTTAATTTTTTGTAAACTTTTGTTTTTTTATATTTTTATTTGTATTGTAAACTATTTTCAATTTTTACATATGTTATATTATTCACAAACTTTCTCGTAAAAATAATCTTGTTTCTCATTTCTACATATTTTAATGATATTTTTTAATATAATTACACACTAATTTTCTAAACTCATAATAATAAACAAAATAAAAAAGAAGAGGCAATTTATCCTCTTCTTCAACAAAATGTTCATAATTTCTTAAAACTTCTCTTTAATATTCCTAGCTGCTTGTTTTATATCATCTTTAGCTAAGATGTCAGAAATAACTGCAACTCCGTCAATATCGCTTTCTTTTAGCATATCAACATTCTTTGAATTAATTCCACCAATAGCTACTATTGGAATATTAATAGTTTCCTTAATCTCCTTAAGCAATTCTAAAGATACATTTCTAGCGTCATCCTTTGTAGTTGTAGAAAATACTGCACCAACTCCTAGGTAATCAGCACCTTCTTTTTCAGCTTTAATTGCTTCATCAATTGTGGCAGTTGAAACTCCAAGTATCTTATCTGGACCTATCAATTTTCTTGCTATACTAGCAGGCATATCACTTTGCCCTACATGCACCCCATCTGCCTCTATTGCAAGTGCAATATCTATTCTATCATTTATTATAATTGGCACATTATATTTACTTGTTACTTCCTTTATTTCACTAGCTACTTTATAAAACTCAGAAGTACTTATGTCTTTTTCTCTTACTTGTACCAGTGTAACCCCACCTAAAATAGCTTCCTCTACTGCTTCTACAATATTTCGATTCTTTAGCATATCTCTATCTGTAACAAGATACAGAGTGTAATCTACTTCTTTACTCATATATTTTACCTCTACTTAATAAAGTTTCTGTATTTAGTTTATATATTTCATCAAGTATATAAACCTTTAGGCTACCTGTTCCTGAATCCTCTGTTTCAACCTTCTCATGCGCTCTCTCTCCTGCTATCCCCATGGATACCACGCCTGATAAAGCAGCTAGTAAGTAATCTTCTCCTGCCCCTAAATATGAGCCAATAAGTGAAGTACACATACAGCCAGTACCAGTAACCTTAGACATTATCTTATGTCCATTTTCAACGGTATACAGCTTTTCTCCATCCGTTATTATATCTACAGCTCCGGTTATAGCTATAACAGTGTTTAGTTTTTTAGCAACAGCTTTAGCAAATTCCTTTTCTTCTGTAAGTTTATCACTATCTGCTGAAATACTTTCTGCCGCATCCACACCCTTTGTTATGGTATCTATACCATATAAAACTTTAATTTCAGAGATATTTCCTCTTACCACTGACAACTTTATATTTTCTATGATTCTTTTTGCTACTTCTGTTCTATAAGGTGTCGCACCTGCTCCTACAGGATCTAATACTACAGGAATTCCTAGCTCATTTGCTTTTTTACCTGCCTCAAGCATTGCCTCTACAGTTCTACTATTAAGTGTACCAATATTTATAACTAAGGAAGATGCCAATGACACCATATCCTTAACTTCATTTATATCATCAGCCATAACAGGAGATGCTCCAATTGCTAAAGTTATATTCGCGCAATCATTTACTGTTACGTAATTAGTTAAGTGATGCACTAGTGGGCCCTTTTCCCTTACTTTCTCTAATAATCCGGCTACTACTTCATTAATCTTCATTTAGTAATCCTCCTTTTTTATAAAGTTCATAGAAATGATGTGTAGGTCCAACGCCTTTTCCTATATCTAAAGAATGCTCTATTGCTACTGTTATATATTTTTTAGCTTTATCAACTGCTTCTTTAATATCTAATCCAAGGGCTAAATTAGAAGCAATTGCTGAAGACAAGGTGCATCCTGTACCATGAGTATTTTTTGTATTAATCCTCTCAGATTGGAAATGTATAATTTCCTTTCCATCATATAATACATCAATAGCTTCCCCTTCAATATGTCCGCCTTTTAACAAGACATTTTCACATCCAAGCTTATATATCTCTTTTGCAGCTGCTTCCATATCCTCTACTGTTTCTATTACAACTATATCTGAATTTACTGCTTTTAAAATCTCCTCAGCTTCAGGAACATTAGGCGTAATTATATAAGCTAATGGTATCAATTCATCTATTAATGCTCTCTCTGATTCAGGCTTCAATAAAGAATATCCACTTTTAGATATCATCACTGGATCTAACACTAAATTCTTAGGCTTATATAGCTTCAATTTTTCTGCTATCGCTTTTATCGTTGAGATTTGTGAAACCATTCCTATTTTAACAGCATCTACTTCTATATCCGTAAATATTGCATCTATTTGCCCTTTGATTATTTTTTCATCTAAATCTTGAACATCAAAAACTCCTTGTGTGTTTTGTGCAGTTACTGCTGTTATAACACTCATACCGTATACTCCATTAGCACTAAAAGTCTTAAGATCTGCTTGTATTCCCGCTCCTCCGCAGCTATCTGATCCTGCTATAGTTAATACCTTTTTCATAAAAACCTCCTTATACCTAATTGAAACTTATTATAGACTTGTTTTAATTTATATTTTTTTATAAATCTTTACCATTTAATGATATTAGCTTTGTAGAGCTTAAAACTCTAACTAATAAGTATGCTATTAGACTACCGCCAACAGTACTTATTAAAAATGGAACTATATAAAATAGTGCTCCTACTTCTTTTCCCATTATTAGCTTTGCTATAGGAAAAGATAGTAACGCTCCTAAGATTCCCGTACCAAATACTTCACCTAAAACTGCAAAAAAACTTTTTTTAGTCTTAAGATACAGATAACCCGCCAAGAAAGCCCCTATCATACTTCCAGGAAAAGCCAAAAGAGTTCCTGTTCCAAGGATATTTCTTAATAGAGAAATACAAAAGGCTACTATAACTCCATATCCAGGACCTAACAATATTCCTGATAAGACATTAATTGTGCCTTGCATAGGAAAACATTTTGATGCTCCTATTGGTATATAAATCAAATTTCCTGTTACTACTCCAATTGCTATAAATAAAGATGCTATGGTTAATTTTTTAGTTTTCATCATATTCCTCCTTCGTTTGTCGTTTTAATAAAAGAAGCACAAATCCATAGGATTTGTGCTTAAAATTACCTTCTATAAAATAAAGAAAACAACTTCCTACGCTGGAATAACCCAGTTCAGGTTCATAGGGTTAAAAGAATAAGTTCTTTCTCTCAGTTGGCCAAATACCAACACCCCTGTGTTTTTTATTATTAAATTGTCTCCTTCATAATAGCATAGTATTGTATTTTCTTCAACTAAAGATATTAGCCAATTTTAAATTTGCTGACACCTTCGTTAAGAAGCTTAGCTAAATCTTGAAGTTCCTCTGTAAATCTTGAAACCTCTTCCATTGTAGCATTTATCTCTTCAGCAGATGCTGAAACTTCTTCTGAACCAGAAGCTGTCTCTTGGGATACTGCTGAAATATTATCAATCTGCATAATTACATTATTTTTCTTAGCTGCAATTACTGACGTAGAGCTCATTATACTCTTTATTCCATCAGTTAATTCATTAATTGATGTTAATATTTCATTAAATATCTTCTCTGTTTCAACCACCGCAGCTTCTTGCTCATTTACAATAGCATTAGAGCTTTCAATTGCTTTGACTGCTGATTTTGACATATTCTTAACTGATTCAATAATTTTTCTTATTTCTTCAGTAGAATTCTTTGATTGTTCTGCTAATTGTCTAATTTCTTCTGCTACAACCGCAAATCCTTTCCCTGCTTCTCCAGCTCTTGCTGCCTCTATACTAGCATTAAGAGATAAAAGATTGGTTTGTTCTGTTATATCTGCAATAGCATCTGAAATCATATTTATCTCTTCTGTATTTCTACTCATTTCCATAACAATTTCACTTACTTCTATAGAAGATTTCTTAGTTTTATTTGATTTAACTGCTAAATCAATAACCATGTCTAATCCTTTATTACCAAATTCTAATGCATTACGTGATAGATTTTCTACATCTTTTGTCGTAGATGTTATTTCATCAATTCCTGTAGCCAATTCACTAATATCACTAGCTGCATCTTGCGAACTTTGAGCTTGCTGAGTTGCTCCTAATGCAATTTCTTCAATAGCCTTAGATACTTGAGTTATAGAAATTGTTGTTTCTCCTGCCATAGTAGAAAGTACTTGTGAATTTTCTGATACAGTTCCAGATGATAATTTGACGTCTCTCATCAAACTTGCAATATTACTAATCATACTATTGAAATCTTTACCTAGATCTCCAAATTCATCTTTAGACTTGATATCTACTTTTGCAGATAAATCTCCATTTGCGGCATCATTAAATGCTTTACTTAACTCTTTTGCATTCTTAGCCATTCCACCACTTAAATAAAGTGATACAAATATAGATATTACTATAACTGCTGCAATTACTATAAGCATTATATTTCTTATTGCATTTACATCATTGTCTACTTCTGTAATACTCATAGCAGCTACTATCTTCCACCCGCTAGTGTCATTGGTTATATAACTTGAAAACTTGTCAGATCCATTATAATTGTATTTTATAAAACCGCTTTTTCCATTCTTTATATCATTCCATATGCTAAGTTTTGTAGCTTCTGGAGTTCCAATTATCTTGCTATTAGGATGTGCTAAAATTATCCCCTCGCTATCTGTTATATAAGCATATCCACTATCTCCAATTTTTGAATCCTTAAATTTATCTGCCATAGCATTCAGATCTATGTCTAAGGATACAACTCCTATAACTTTCCCATCTTTAGTTACGGCTTTAGCTACACTAGCCATAATTTGACCTGTTGATGCACTTTTGTATGCTTTGGTAATAATTGCTTTTCCCTCATTATTTAATGCAAGCTTGTACCAATCCCTTACTCTTGGGTCATATCCTGCTGCCATTTGTGCTTCTGGATATCTAATAAATTCACCTTTTTCAGTTCCCATATAGGCAGCTACTATCTCTTTACTACTTCCTTGCATATCCTTTAAGTAATTCTTTAATGAAGTAACTTTTTCTTGAGTTCCATCATATGCAGTAAAGCTATCATTGCCTGATGCCATATTTACCATAGCCACTTTAGAATTTAAGAAACTATCTACAGCCTTATTAATTTCCGATATAGTTTGCCCACTTGTTGCTTCAAACTTTTTTGTTAAAGTTGCTTTTGATTGAAAATATGCAAACATTCCTAGTACTATTAGTGGAATAATGCAAATAGATAAAAAACCTGCAACTAATTTTGCACGTATCCCTCTAAGTCTAATATCTTGTTTCATTAGTTAATCCTCCCCTTATCCTATTGTTTAAGCTCAGTTATTTATCGTCACACATAGGCTTAAACCTTATATATATTTCTAACATTCTTAATTTGCATATTTTCCCATTCATGCCCAAAAGAGAGAGGGGATTAACCTTTTATTATTTTATTGTTCTAAATTTTTAATACTTTCTAGTAGTTCATCTGTATCCTTTTTAAATTTAATTAACTGTTCTATATCCATATTAATTGATTTTAAAATACATTCTGGTATAGTTAATGCTTCTTTTTTAAGTTCCTTACCCTTTTCAGTTATATTTACACAAAGTATTCTTTCATCTTCACTAGAACGCTGCCTCTTTAATAGCTCCATCCCCTCTAATCTTTTAAGAAGTGGTGTCAATGTACCTGAGTCTAAATATAATCTATTACTTAATGCCTTAAGAGTTATATTTTCTTTTTCCCACAGTACTAACATCACTAAATATTGAGGGTAAGTTATTCCTAACTTCTCTAAAAAAGGTCTATATATTTTTGTTATAGCTCTTGATGTTGCATATATTGAAAAACATAGTTGATTTTCTAGCTTTAATCCATCTTCATATTTCATTTTATACATCTCCTGTATTTTTAATTTATAATATCTCATATTTTATTATAAATTAAAAATATAATTTCACAAAGTATTATTTTATAAAATTCAATTGCACACAATTAAATTTATGCTATAATATATTCAACAAGACAATTAATAGGAGGATTTATTATGTCAATTTATGATTTTTCAGCCAAATCAATAACTGGTAAGGAAGTTTCCTTAAGTGAATATAAAGGAAAGGTTCTTCTTATAGTAAATACTGCAAGCAAATGTGGATTTACCCCTCAGTATAAGGACCTTGAGGCTATATACAAAAAATTAGGCAATGACAAGTTTGAAATTCTTGGATTTCCTTGTAATCAATTTGCAAAACAAGAACCAGGGACTAGTGATGATATTAAAAACTTTTGCGAAATTAATTATGGAGTAACTTTCCCATTATTTGAAAAAGTAGATGTGAAAGGCCCAACTGCTCATGAAGTATTTAAATATTTAACTACAGAAAAACCTGGTATATTAGGTGGAGAAATTAAATGGAATTTCACAAAGTTTCTAATTGATAAAAATGGTAATGTAGTAGATAGATTTGCACCAACTACTTCACCAACAAAAATTGAAAAAGATATTATTAAATTAATGGAGGTTTAGTATTATGTCTATTTATGATTATTCAGCAAAGAATATAAACGGTGATGATGTTTCTCTAAGAAAATATGAGGGCAAGGTTTTACTCATTGTAAATACTGCAAGCAAATGCGGCTTTACTCCGCAGTATAAGGACTTAGAAGCTTTATATAAAAAGCTAGGAAATGAGAAATTTGAAATCCTTGGGTTCCCTTGTGACCAATTTGCTAATCAAGAGCCTGGAACTAGTGAAGATATCAAAAATTTTTGTGAAATAAATTATGGTGTTACCTTTCCAATATTCCAAAAAATAGATGTGAATGGTGAGAATGCTCATGATTTATTTAAGTACCTTAAGTCAAAAGCTCCTTTTAAGGGAATTGATGATAGTACTACAACAGGAAAATTTCTAAAAACATTTCTTTCTGAAAAATATCCTGAGACACTTTTAGGAGACTCAATAAAATGGAATTTCACAAAATTTTTAGTAAATACGAATGGTGAAGTTATTAATCGCTTCGAATCTACTATAGAACCTTCTGATATTGAGTCATATATAACTTCTCTTTTATAATTTAATCTACTTTAAATAAGCTACTTAAGATGCTTAACTATAAGACCTAAAGCATTTTAAGTAGCTTTTATTATCTAATTAACTTTTTTACAATAATGCATTGACAAGCATTGCCATGTCATGCTATTATAATATATTTGCCTAAAACATATTAAAGTGATATAATTAATATATTAATTGGTTATATTGGAGGTGAATTATATGTTTCAAATCGGTGATAGAGTTATCTACCCAATGCAAGGGGCTGGTATAATTCAAGGCATAGAAGATAAAGAAGTTTCTGGTACCCCAGAGAAGTATTTCATAATAAACATACTTAGTAATAAAATGCAGGTAATGGTGCCATTAAGCAAAGCGCCAAATACCGGTATACGACTTGTTAGTGATGAAAATATGCTAGAAGATGTCCTAATTAACTTTAAAACAAAAAAGTTATTTACTAGTCAGGAACTTAGCTATAGAGAAAGATATCACATTAATATGGCCAAGGTTAAAACAGGTGGAATCAAGGAGGGATCTGAGGTTGTTCATGATTTAATGCTATTAGGAGAAAATAAACCTTTAAATAGTAGTGAAAAACAACTTCTCCTCACTGCAAAGAAAATATTGATTAGTGAAATTTCTATAATCAAAGGCATATCCGAATCAAATGCGGAAGATTTGTTATCTTCTAACTTTTCTTAATAAATTGATTAAGGTAACCAAAAAGATTAATTTCTTATATACATATTTATATAAGTGTTAATCCCCTAGTTACCTTTTTTTATATCTTTAAATTTATTTCCTCTTATTTGGTTAAATACAAGTATAACAATTTTATTGTATTTTCAAAAGCATCATAGTGTGTTCTTTCCATTCCATGAGATGCGTGTACTCCTGGTCCTATAAGTGCTCCTCTTATATCATTTCCACCTTTAAGCGCAGCTCCAACATCTGATCCATACATAGGATAAATATCTACTGCATAATCTACTTTATTAGTTTTTGATAAATTTATTAAGTCTGTTACCATATTATAATCATATGGTCCGCCTGAGTCCTTAGCACATATTGACACTTGATATTCTGTACAGCTTAAATCTTCTCCTATACACCCCATATCAACAGCTATCATTTCAGTTATATCACTAGGAATATAGGATGATCCATGTCCTACCTCTTCATATGTTGAAATAAATATTTTAGTTGTATATGTTGGAACAATCCTTTCTCTACTAAAAAGTTCTAATAGTCCCATTAAACATGAAACACTACCTTTATCGTCAATAAATCTTGATTTTACAAATCCACTATTAGTTATTGTTGTTTTAGGATCTATAAAAATGAAATCCCCAGCACATATCCCTAATTTCTGAGCATCCTCTTTATTTGTTACCCTTTCATCTAATCTTATTTCCATATTCTCATCATCACGTTTCTTAGTTGAGCTATCCTTATAAACATGAGCTGCCGGACTAGTACTTAAAAATGTCCCCGTATAGATTTTTCCTTCTCTAGTCCTAACTTTACAATACTCACTATCAAGTGTTGGGACTATAGGTCCGCCAACTAAAGTAAATTTAAGTGTTCCCTTTGATGTAATTGACCTAACCATCGCACCTAATGTATCTACATGTGCTGATAACCCCACTACTTTTTCACTAGACTTACCTGGAATAGTGATTATCCCGCATCCTTTATTTGTAGTCTCAAAAGAATAATTAAATTCTTTTGCATATTCTTCTATTTTCTTCATAATTTCAAAGCAAAAACCACTAGGACTATCAAATTCTAATATTTCTTTTGCAGTTTTTAATAGAAACTCTTTATTTATTTTTATATCCATCTTTACCTCCTCAAACTTTCTCAATATAATAGCCATTACATATAATTATACTGCAATGGCTATTAATTTTATTTATTTTTTCTAATTTCTTTCTGTATCTTCTTTAATGCCTTCTTTGAACCTCTTTCTATATCTCTTTCTAACTTTCTCTCTTCATAACTCCTAAATAAACTATCCATATCATAATCTTCTGGGTATAGATCCTTAGCTTTAAGTTCTAATTTTATTCTCTTTTCATTTATCTCAATAAAGCTTCCTTTGTATAGAACTACTAAGTTATTAAGTTTGTCTGCTATCTTATATACTATTCCATAATCATTTTTTTCAAGAAGCAAAACCTTATCCCCTACTTCATAAGTCTCCTGTTTAATCTCTCCTGGGCCTTCAAACATAGTGTTCTTCTTAACTTTGCTATCCCTCACTAAGCTATAATTATAGTCTTTATTTCCTATATAACTTTGTGCTCTATCTATTACAGAAGCATCTATTCCCATCTTTCTAGATATCCAAAATGCATTGCTATCACCTGATTTCCCTATGATTAGCTTATATAAAGGTTCTAAAGTTTCATTTTCAAATTGCATAGCAGCATTTTCAAAATCTTGATGTCCCTCTGAGAAATTTTTTATTTCTCCATAATGAGTAGTTGCTAATGTTATACATCCTTTATGATAGAATTCTTCTAAAATAGCTATAGCTATAGCTGCACCTTCATTCGGTTCTGTTCCACTTCCTATTTCATCACAAATAATTAACGTAGATTTGTTACAACCATCTATCATAGAAGCTAGGTTTTTAATATGCGACGAAAAAGTACTTAGTGAATTCTCAATACTTTGATTATCTCCAATATCAACAAAGATTTTTTCAAATACTGATATCTCAGTTCCTTCTCCTGCTGGAATATGGAATCCAGCTTGAGCCGCGAGAGTTAACAATCCTAAGTTTTTTAGAACTACTGTCTTTCCTCCAGCATTTGGACCTGTAATAATAAGTGTTCTATAGTCTTTACCAACACTTATATCAAGCGGCACTACCCTTCCCTCAAGTAATGGGTGTTTCCCTTTAATAATATTTATATATCCATAATCATTTAACTTTGGTTTTATACCACTTATTGCTCTACTATATTTAGCTTTTGCAAATATCATGTCATATTCAGATATAACCTCAGTATTTATTTTAATTTGTTTTAAATTTTCAAATATCATTTCAGTTATAGCTGCCAAAACCTTATATTCCTCTATCGATTCTTGAGCCTTTAATTCCATTAACTCGGATGTATTTTTAGAAACAGAACTAGGCTCTATAAATACTGTTGATCCTTTTGATGAAACTTCTATTATAGTTCCATCTACATGGTTTTTATATGCTGCCTTTATAGGAATAGTGAACCTATCATTCCTTTTACTTATAAAAAAGTCTTGTATATAATTCTTATACGCACTATTTTTTAAAAACTTATTTAGAGTTTCTTGTATTCTTCCTTCAACTATATCAATAGATTTTCTTATTTTTTTTAGTTCTTTAGTTGCATTTGAATCTACTCTATTTCCTCTAATTGAATATTCTATTTCTTCCTCTATATATCTTAATTCAGTAATATTATCTCCGTAAGAACTTAGTGTAGGCGCATAAAATTCTTTACCCTTCATATATTCTTTTATCTTTCTACATCCTCTTAAAAAATTACAAAAAACCCCTAAGTCCTCAGGCTCTAATACAGCTCCTTTTTCAATAGCTGTTATTAAACTATCTATATTGAATATACCATCCAAGGGCACATAATTACTTGAACCTAATAATTCTCTACCTTCACTTGTTTCGCTTAATCTTTTTTCAACTACCTTTATATTCGTGCTAGGCATAAGTTTATCAATCAGTTTTTTCCCTAGTCCACTAACGCAGTAGGATCTTACAATTTCCTTTAATTCCTCAAATTGAAGTTTTTCCAATGTATTATTATTCATTCATCTCTCTCCTTACATAGAACATATCCTTCTATGAAGATACAACGAAAAAAAGATTTCATTAGTAAATTCTGAAAGCTATTATAATCTTCCATATTAAAAAAAGCTATGGATACACCATAGCTAAAAATACGCAAACTTATTAAATGATAGACTTTTCCTATCATATTAAAGGAGTACTTATGGCTCTGTATCTTCATAGATTCTCTAAATAAATCCATAACAAATAAAGGTATAACTTACCCTCATTTAAAAACTTATTTAGAAATATTAATTTAATCTATTTAGATACTACCCCGCTCACAAAGCACCTCTCTCCTTGGTTCTAATGAAATCTACAATGTTAATATATAATACTCGTTCTTTATTGTCAATTATCAAAATCTTTAATTAGCTTATAAACTTAGTATATTTTACACAAACTATCATTGATACAGTTTATAAGTCTTTATTTTGGGAGGTAATCATGAATAGAAAGAATCTACAATTTTTCCTTGGATTTTTTGTTATTATATCAATGTTATTTATAAGCTGCACTAATAAAAAATCAGAAATTCCTACCAAACCAACTTCAAATATTTATTTTCAAGACTATGCAAGAATGTTTTCTTCAGATACTAAGGATTATGTACTTCGAACCTCTGAAGATATTAAAAATAAAACTACAGCTGAAATTGCAGTGGTAACAATTAATTCATTGGACAATACCCCAATAGAGGAATATGCTAATTCTCTTTTTAGACAATGGGGAATAGGAAGTAAGGAAAAAAATAATGGGGTCTTAATATTAATCTCAAAAAATGATCAAAAATTTCGGATTGAAGTGGGATATGGATTAGAAGGAATCTTGCCCGATGCAAAAACAGGTACATATTTGAGAGAATTATCAAGTTTTTTTAAAGCTGGAGAATATGATAAAGGCATAACAACGCTATATAACAGAATTCTTTTAGATATTGGTCAGGAATACAACATAGATGTAACTAACTATGTCAGTAATAATCCACTGCCAAGCTCTAATTCTGATTTAGATACTTCTACAAATATTCAAAATACATCCTCTTTATTTAAAGGCGTTCTTCCTATATTCTCAATTATATTATTCTTAGTAGTTATTCGACTGTTTGGTGGTGGCGGTCCTAGAGGAAGAAATGGCGGAAGATATTATGGAGGTTTCTGGGGTGGCTATTACGGAGGTGGCGGTCCATTTGGATGTTCCAGTGGCTCATCTGGCGGTTTCGGTGGAGGTTCTTCAGGCGGTGGAGGATCCTCTGGTGGATGGTAAGAATATAGACTTAAGGAGGTAAAAAAATGAAAAGGAATTCTTCTTTATTAATACCTATAGTAGTTGTCATAGCTATTATAGCTATATTGGGTGGTACATATATAACTAGTTATAATAATTTAATTTCAAAAGATCAAAAAGTAGCCTCGAATTTTAGCCAAATAGATAATCAACTTCAAAGAAGAAATGATCTAATTCCAAATCTTGTAGAAACAGTGAAGGGTTACACAAGTCATGAAGAAAAGGTATTTACTGATATTGCTAATGCTAGAATGAAAATTGCTGGAACTTCCTCTCCGGCTATGAAGGCTCAAGGAGATGCTGAATTAACTACTGCTCTTAGAAGTCTTAATGTTATTGTAGAAAATTATCCTGTTTTGAAAGCTAATGAAAACTTTATGAGGCTTCAAGATGAGTTAGCTGGCACTGAGAATAGAATTGCTGTTGCAAGAAAAGACTATAATGATTCTGTTCAAGACTTTAACAGTTATAAAAAAAGATTTTTTGTTAATATGTTTTTTGGTTCTAAATATCCAGACAAAGAATATTTCAAGGCTACTCAAGGAGCTACTGAAGTTCCCAAAGTTACATTTTGAAATAATCCCCAAAATGTATAAATCATTTTGGGGATTATTTTATATATTTTGTTAATATCTAATTCCACTCCAGTATATATTATCTTTAACAACAGCCTTTTCTCCAAGTTCAACATCTTTAAATGCCCACTTTTTGTATTCTTCAAAGCCAGTTCTATCAATAATATATCCTATATGCTCTTTTCCGCCAGGAGCTTCTTTATCAATATATTCAGTAACATAGTCATAAGTATTTAGAATAATTTTTCTTATGCTAGCTTCATCTGCCCAGATAATGAAATCTTCTGCTAATCTAGGATTCTTCTTACCTGATCTTCCCATGATAGCTAATCTATAATACTTTTCTTCACTTCTAGTCCAAGCGCCTGTTGGACATTTTCCTACACATTCCCCACAACCTATACATTTATCATGATCTCTAACAACTTTAAAGTTTTCAAATTTTAATGCTCCGGTTGCTCTTTTTTTGCAGTTATTTACACAAGCTTGACAACCTATGCATCTGTAAGCATCATACTGTGGCTCTGTCATACCTATGATTCCAAAGTCATGCATTCTTACCTTCATACAATCATTAGGACAACCTGTTAAAGCTATCTTAAAGTGCAAGTCATTAGGGAAAATATCTTTTTCTATTCTTTGAGCAAATCCAGATGTATCATAATTCGCAAAAGGACATACTCTATTACCTATACATGCAGATACATTTCTAGTTCCTGCTGCAGTATATCCTTCTCCCGGTACCTCTTGATTAATTTCTAGTCCTTCTATAATAGGTTGAAGCAATCTATTAACCTCAGGTATGTCCTTCATATCTATGTCTGGTACTTCAAAACCTTGTCTAGTAGTTAAATGTACTGTACCATTACCATACTTATCTGCAATTTCTTGAATTAGACTTAAATATTCTGCCTTTAAATGGCCTCCTGGTACTCTTATTCTTGAGGCAGTCATTCCTCTTTTCTTTGTAACCCTAAAAGCATTTTTTTTGAGAGCTTTAGTATTTATATCCACATCTATTCCCCCTAATCCCTTAATAGCTTTCCTTTTGTATAATTAAATACAGGTCCATCTATACACACATAGGTATCATCTATTTTACAGTGCCCGCATTTTCCAACTCCACAGCACATTTTTCTTTCATGTGAAATCCATATATTTTCTTCTTTTAACCCTAATTTCAAGAATTCTGCTACTGCAAATTTCATCATTATCGGAGGACCAACAACAATAACTTGAAGTGTATCCATATCCTCAACCTTAACTTCTGGAATATATTTTGTAACAAGTCCTACATTCCCTTTATAATCTTCATCTGCTCCATCTACAGTTAACACTACATCTATTGTTTTTTCCCACTCATTTAGATCTTCTTTAAATAGAATATCCTTTGGAGATTTAAACCCTGTAATTAAAGTTAATTTCTTTATCTCATCCCTGTTCTTAGCAAAATGGTCTATAACTCCTCTAACAGGAGATAAACCTGTTCCACCAGCTACTACAATAAGTTCTTTTCCCTTATAAATTTCTGTATCAAAACCATTCCCATAAGGTCCTCTCATAAATAAGTTTTGACCTACATGGTAGTTAAATATCTCGTTAGTTACAACTCCAACTCTTCTTATGGTTAGTTCTACGTAACCCTCCCCTATTCCTGAAACAGAGATAGGTGCTTCCCCGTACTTAGGAAGAGATAATTCAAAAAATTGTCCTGGTTTAACTTCTCCTTGAAAAGATAATCTAAAAGTATATTCAATATCTGTATGTTGTTTTATATCTAATATTTCAGTTTTGAATGGCATATACACATTACTCATTTTTATTCACCTCATCCATTGCAGCATCTAATTTATTTACACAGTTTGAGAAGGAGATATATTCTGGACAAATATCATCACATCTACCACATCCTACACACATATGATATCCCCATCTCTTTTTATAATCATATACTTTGTGTAAAACCTTAAATCTCATTCTTTGGCCTTTATCTAGCCTAAAGCTATGTCCACCAGCCATATTAGTATAGCCATCTACATGACATGAAGCCCAGACTATTCTTCTTTCTCCTGCCTTTGCATTATCCTTATAGAAAATGTCTTGTGTAGTAAAGCATGTACAAGTAGGGCAAACAAAATTACATCTTCCACAAGCTATACATCTAGCTGAATATTCTTTCCATACTTCTGAATCCATAACTTTAATATCTAGATTATCTGGAATATTCACAGTCACTTCATTTTTGTCCACAAAATCAGGTGATATATCCACAGTTTCTCTCTCCAAATCACCTATATACTCTTCTAGTTGTGAATCCTTTACATCAAAGTAAACCATTTCTCCATCTAGTTTTACATAAGCATCTTGTCCATCAGTTTTATTTGTTCCCATGCTTACACAAAAACAATTATCAAAGCTATTTTCACATCCAATAAGTATAAACTTTGCTTTTTCTCTTAGCTTTTTATAGTATGGATCTTCTACACCATTCTTTAAATATATATCATCTATTCTTTTAACAGAATGAATATCACAGCTTCTTAAGAAAATTAGTGCACCTTTTTCCTCTTCCTTTGGCTCTATCCACTGATCTTCAGTAAAATAGAACAAAGTTTGTGTTATTGGTAATAATGTTTCCTTATAAGAAAACGCTGACTTTTGATTGAATTCTACTTCCTCAATATCTGATATTTCTCCATATCTAACTATGTCCGTATCCGAAAAAGTTCCTTTTCCCTTTAGAATTTTTGGAGCAAATATCTTATAATCCTTAGAATATCTCTCTAGTAACAAATTAAAGTTTTCAATAGTTAACTTAAACCCCATAACTTACACCTCTTAATATTTTTTTATGCATAATATCTTACTTATCTTTTGAAATAAGGTAATATGGTATTGCTAAAAATAAAGCTCCTCCGATAAAATTACCTAATGTTACAAATCCTATATTATATATAAAGCCCCCTATACTAACTGCTGCAGTATGAGGTATAAATAGACTGATAGATAGCAATGTCATATTTGCGATACTGTGTTCAAATCCAGAAGTTATAAATGCAAAAAGACACCAAAAAATCATAATAAGCTTACCAGTTTCTTCTTTCATTCTGTAAGTACACCAAACCGCAAGACAAACTAATATGTTACAAAATATCCCTCTAGTTATTAGTTCATGAATAGGAAGTCCCATCTTTGTCGCTGCAGTCTTAACAATAAATTCTCCAACTGCTGCTTTACCTAGCCCCGTGGCATAATAAAGATATCCTCCTAATACTGATCCAATCAGATTTCCAACAAAACTAAAAATCCAAATTTTAATTGCATCTAAAACTGAAGTTTTCCCTTTTAATATTCCAACAGTCATTACAAAATTATTTCCTGTAAACAACTCTGAGCCAGCAAAAATTACTAAACTAAGTGCTACACCGAAACCTAGTCCCATAACAATTTTAGTTGCTGGGGAATTTGCAGATGACAATAGTCCTCCAATTGTGAATATAAGCATTATTCCTAGCCCCACATACAATCCAGCAAACATTGCCGACAGCAAGTATCCAAGCTTATTCTTGTTTAGTAAGCCTATCTTTGCTTTTGCAGCCTCGCTTACTTTGTTAATTTCTTCACTAAACATGACAACAACTCCTCCTTTTTCTATGAATTTATTATAAATTAACCGTAAAACAAAGGACTGTGATAATAATCACAGTCCTTTAAAATATTTCAAAAGCTTTTCTTTATTAATAATGAATATCTTCTTTTCTCTCATTTCTATTAGGTTCAATTCCTCAAGCTGTTTTAAAGCTCTCGATATAGTTTCTCTCTGACTTCCAAACATATCTGCTAGGTATGTTACAGTTATTCTCATATCTATAAGAGCCCCATCATCATAATCTACTCCATAGTCTTTACATAACTTCCATAGCTTTGCAGCCACTCTTTTTTCAATTTTTAGAGGTGTTGTATTCTTTAATTGTCTATACAATCTTCTGACTTTTATTGTCAAAGAATTAACTATTATTTTCGTTAATTCAAAGTCTCTACTCATAATATCAAGTAGTTCTGATTTCTTTATAGCTATAAGCTCTCCTGCTTCAAAGGCTTCACAGTTAATAGATGCTGCAAGGTTATCTAAAATAACATCATTTAATATTTTCCCCGCACCTAATATATATATTATTTTCTTATTAGAATTTTCCCCAAGTTTATATAAAGAAAACTTTCCACTCAAAACTATGTATACTGTATCAACTTTTTCTTTATCCCTAAAAACATGGGAATTCTTTTCAAAGCTTGTTACAACTATATTATTTACTAAAGCATCTAATGTTTCTTTTTTTAGAGTTTTAAAAACTTCTTGTGCTTTTAACTCATCTATAGTAATTTTCCTCATATTTATATCTCCAATTATTTTATTCTACATAATAATATTACCACTAAAATAAATTTATTGAAATTTATAAATTATCTTTTAAATTAACAAGGTAGCAAGCTCCTTTATTAACATCATTCTTAGCAACTATAGTTCCCCCATGTCTTGAGATAATACTTTTAGTTATTGCTAATCCCAATCCATAGTTTCCACCTTTACCTTTATAGAACCTATCAAATATATTATTTATGTCCTTACTGTCAAATCCAGGACCATCATCTTTGACTAAAATTTCAATATTGGACTCATTCTTCTTCAAGGAAACATTTATATTCTTCTTAGCATATCTAAGACAATTTCCAAGTATATTTAACATTGCTCGTGTAAGTTTATCCTCATCTGCCATTATCATTACGTCTCCTATATTTGAAGAAAGACTAATTGTTTTTCCTTCTTTAACTGCAATTCCATTTATTCTATCTATACAGGTTCTGATTATCTCTTCAACATTTACTTTCTCAAACTTGAACTCATCTTGCATAGCATCAATTTTTGATAAGTATAGTAATTTCTCAACTAATTCTGATAGTCTTTTACTTTCATCTATAATTATTTCAATTGCCTTATCCTGTTCATCTACAACTCCATATTTTATTCCCTCTGCATATCCTTGTATTGACATAAGCGGAGTTCGAAGTTCATGTGATGCATTTTGCATAAAAGTCTTCATAGTATCATCATAAGCTGCCAGCTTTTTTGTCATAAGTTCCATACTATCTACTAGTTTGCCAATTTCATCATCATTTTGCTTTTTAAACTTAATATTATATTCTCTATCTCCAATTTTTTTTGCATAATTCACTAATTCATATATTGGCTTTGATATTTTTTCTGAAACATTATTAGAAATAATCGATGCAATTACTGCCGCAGCAAGTAATATTAAAAACAACATAATATTAACAACCATAGTAAGTCTTCTGCTTTTAGCTAAATCTGAATATACAATAAGATATCCACCTTTATTTCCCTTCAAGTTTAAGTTAAATGCTCCTAAAATGTATCTATTCCCTGATATTTTGAAATTAATTGTAGTGTTGTTATTAAGACTGGATAATGTAATTCTTCTGTTTACAACTTTCATTAAATTTTTTTCTATAAAATTATACTCTTGTTTATTTTCATTTGGCGGATATATAATATCTTCATTTTTTCCTAATAACACATAGTTTATATCTAAAAGTGCTTGGGATTGTTTTATTGTTTTATTCATTTGAATTAAACTCTTATTAAACTCATTAGAATTTTTATATTTTTCAGCTACATCTATTCCACTTTTATTTTCTTCTTCTATCGTCTTAGCAAGCATTTGTCCTGACGTAATAATTTGTGATTTAATTTCTCTCCTTACGTATAAACTAAGGCAGACATCAAAAATTATCATTGTGAGTAAAAGTGCAACACCTACAATAATAATATGGGATAAAAATATTCTTTTCTGTATTGATGTTTTATATTTCTTCTTCATAAAATACCCTTCTCACTATTTATTAGCTATTATAAAACCAAATCCCCAAAGAGTTTCTATCTTTAAATTTGAATTTACATTGGATAGTTTTTTTCTGATCCTCTTTATCATATCGTCAGTTGCTCTTGTATCTACTTCACTATCAAATCCCCATATCTTATTTAATAGTTCCTCTCTACTTACTCCCTTATTTATATTTTTAGCTAAATACAATAATAAATTGAATTCCATAGAAGTTAACTTTAAATCTTGTCCATGACAAAGAGCATATCTTCCTTCCGTAAATATCTCAACATCAGAAATATTAACCACTGACTTACTTTCTTTATTTGTCTTTTCCTGCTCCATTCTTCTGAAAATACTCTTCACCCTTAGTACCAGCTCAACTGGACTAAAAGGTTTAGTCATATAATCATCACTTCCTAGCATCAATCCTGCAATTTTATCTGACTCACTATCCTTTGCTGAAATTATAATTATAGGTACGTTGCTTTCTTTTCTTATTTCAGAACATAAAGCTAGACCATCGATACCTGGCATCATTACATCAATTATAAGCATATCTGCTGGAAACTGTTTAAATTTTTCTAAAAGACTTCTTCCTTCAGAAAATGTCTCTACTTCATATCCTTCTTTCTTTAAGAACATCCTGATTATCTCTTGTATCTTTACCTCATCATCCGCTATATATATAAGTTTATTATCCATAAATTTACCGCCTTATATTTTAGTTTGATTATAGCATACTAACTTTTTTATTCACATATTCTCTTAAGCTTTGCCTTAATTTTGCCACAATTTCTCGGAGATTCAGCCTAAGGTTACTTGATAAACTATATTTGTAAGCAACAAAACTAAATAAATATTAATTTTAAAAGGAGGTTAAACATATGAAGAAATTCACCACCCTAGTTATTTTAATACTTTTTACCTTTGTCATTCTTACCGGCTGTGGAAGAAAGCACGAAGCTGTTAATAAACAAGCAAATAAAAATTCAGAGGCTTCATCTACCTCCAATCCTAATACTAAAAGTGCTAGTAACGACAATTCAAATACATCAATTAATAACATAGATAGCAAATTAGATAAATTGGATAACACCTTAAATAGCTTAGATGATAGCAATGATGTAAATGAGACTGATTCACTAATAAATAATTTAAAATAGGAGATGTTATTATGAAAAATTTAAAGTTAAAAGTTCTTGCCTCAGCGTTAGCTATTACTTGCTTAATTCCTGCAATTTCTGCAAGTGCAGAAGAAGCTAACACTAATGCAACAAGACAGTTTGGCTCAGGTCTACTAAAACAACAACAAAATTTAGAAACTAAAAGTGAATGGCAACAATACAAACCTACTATTACACAAAAGAAGGATACTATAAAGCAAAACCATTCAACTAATCAAGCTCTTAGAAATGAGATTAAAGAAAAAAGAACCACTGCCAAAGGTCTTACTAAAGATATAAGACAAAACAAAAAGAAGCTATCTTCTGATGACTTAGCTAAAATTGATGCAGCGTTAAAAACAATAAATAGTGACGTTTCTTCTTTAGCTGATACTAAAGGTACTATTAAAACAGCTTTTACTACTGCCAAGGATGATATTAAAAACAAGAATTTTCAAGATGCCCTAACTCAATTAGATAACGTTATTAATATTCAAAATACAAGAACAGATGGATTAAAAAAATTGAGTACTGATATGGATACACTTATAAACCTTCTTCAATCAGCCACAGCTAATTCAACAACTATGTAATAAAATGAGCTGTTTCAAATTATAAATTTGAAACAGCTCATTTAAACTTGTATCTATTTAAATTCTTTTTCTATTGATTCTATTAATTCCTTTACTACATATTCAGCATCTTCCAATGATAATGTTGAATATAACGGCAAAGTTATCTCATTTTCATATTGAGCATATGCATTAGGGTAATCCTTAATATCATATCCTAGATTTTTATATAAAGTAAGCATAGGAAGTGGAATGAAATGAACATTTGTAGCTATATCTTTCTCTCCCATATCTTGAATTACTCTATCTCTTTGTTCTTCTTTAAATCCCTTTATTCTTAATGTATATATATGATAGCAGCTTTCCGAAATATCATCGCTTGCTACAGGAGTAATCGCCCATTCCTTTTCACTTAATATATTATCATATACATTAAATAAAGCTTTTCTCTTTTCTGTCATTTCATCATATCGCTTTAGTTGAGCCAAACCTATTGCAGCCATGATATCAGTCATATTGCATTTTAACCCATCTGTTAATATATCATATTTCCATGCTCCAGCCTGCATTTTTGATAAAGCATCCTTTGTTTGACCTTGAAGTGCAGTATACTTAAACTCTTTAAATAAATCTGGTTTTCCATGAAAATTATTGTCATTATAGGTTATTGATCCACCCTCAGCTGTAGTAAGATTTTTTACAGCATGATAGGAGAAAACATGAAAATCCATTTGACCTCCAACTCTTTTCCCTTTGTACTTTGCTCCAAAAGAATGAGCTGAATCTGAAATAAGTACTATGTCTTCTCGATTTTTAACTTTTATAACTTCTCTAACTGAATCATAGTCTACTGGCATTCCTCCAATATCAACAGTCATTATTGCTTTTGTCTTTGGAGTTATTGCATCATTTATTTTATCTATATCTATTAAGAAACTATCCTTTTTAACATCTACAAATACAGGCTTTATTCCTCTATGAATTAAAACATTGGAGGTTGCTGCATAAGTATATGGAGTTGTTATTACTTCATCTCCTGCACCTAGATTTAAAACCTTTAGAATTAATTCTAAACCTGCTGTTGCACTATTTAATGCAACAGAATAGTTTGCATCAGAATACTTTGCTACTTTCTGCTCAAATTCTTGTACCTTAGGTCCTGATGTAATCCATCCACTCTTTAATACTTCTACAACAGATTGAATTTCTAAATCTGTTATATCTGGAGGGGAAAAAGGTATTTTCTTATTTATCATATTCTTATCCTTCTTTCACAATTATTTATTCTTGTAGAAATTTATAATGGTATCACAAACATATTCAATTTCTTCATTTGTTATCTCAGGATAGATTGGTAATGCTAATATTTCACCACAAACTCTTTCTGCCACTGGAAAATCTCCCTTTTTATATCCTAAATATTTAAAGGATTCTTGAAGATGTAGTGGTATTGGGTAGTAGATACTATAGCCAATTTCGTTTTTCTTTAAATATTCTGCAAGACCATCTCTGTCTTCAGCTAATATATTAAATACATAATATACTTGTTTTTGATCTCCCTTTGTAATTGGAAGTCTAACTTTCTTACAATCTTTTAGTTTTTCTATATAAAGCTCAGCAATTTCTTTTCTTCTTTTTATTGCATCATCTATATATTTTAGCTTAACAGATAGTATAGATGCTTGAAGGGTGTCTAATCTTGAATTATAACCTATAAAATCATAATGATATTTTTTTGAAGCTCCATGTACTCTGTAACATCTTGCAAGATTAGCAAGTTCATCATTATTTGTTATAATCATTCCTCCATCTCCATAACCACCAAGGGTTTTAGTTGGGAAGAAGGAAAATACTCCAAAGTCACCTATAGCTCCTGAGTGCTTATATTCTTCTCCATTTCCTTTCCATCTCATACCAAATGCTTCCGCAGCATCTTCTAGAACCCTAAGATTATGCTTCTCTGCTACATCCATTATTTTGTCCATGTCAGGCATTTGATCAAAAAGATGTATTGGTAATATACCTACTGTATTTTCATTAATCTTTTCTTCAATTTTATTTACATCTATACCAAAAGTCTCTTCATCTATATCAACAAAAACTGGCTTTCCTCCGTGCTTTGTTATACATGATGCAGATGCTAAAAACGTAAATGGAGATGTAATGATTTCTTTTCCATCTTTAAATCCTAAAATGTCAGCTGCAATAACCAATGCATCTGTACCTGATGCAACTCCAATAGCATGCTTAGCTCCTGTATACTCCTCGATTGCCTTTTCAAATTCTCTTACTTCTTCTCCAAGTATAAAGTTTCCTTTTTCAATAATCTTTTGTATTGCCTTGTCAAACTCCTCTTTTTTTTGGTCATACTCCCTTTTAGATGTATAAAAATCTACTTTCATTTTTTTCTCCTTTCATTGTTCAATAATTTATATTTCTTTGGCTATTATAACCTTAACTTCTTGTTGCTTTAATTTTTCTATTTCTTCATCTGGTGCTTCCCAGTCAGTAATTATTAAATCTAAGTCATTTATATCAAGAGTTTTTGAAAAAAACTCAGTACCTACTTTATCAAAATTTGCTAGACAAATCTTCCTTCTAGATACCCCCGCTACAGCTTTGTGAAAGATTGCACCTTCTGGAGTAGAGCTACTTAATCCATGCTTTGCTGAAATCCCCCCTCCAGTTAAAAATGCTTTATCTATCCTTAAGTTTCTTACAAATTCAGTTGCTAAAGCATCTACTATTCCTTCTTCACTTTTTATTTTCCCACATACTATATAGGATTCTATATTACTGAAATCTTTAAGACGCTCTGCAACTCTAAGAGAATTCGTAATTACAGTAAAAACCTTATCTCTTGGAAGATATTTAAGCATTATAAAATGGATACTTGCATTTCCAATAAAGACTGTATCCTCTTCTTCTATATAACTAGCTGCTATTTTTGCTACAGCATTTTGATGTTCCGTTCCATCGCTATATCTAATCTTCTCATCCATTGGTAGCCTTCTAACCTTCGATAAAGTTACAGCACCCCCATGAGTCCTCTTAAGAAGTCCTTTTTCTTCCATGTACGTAAGATCTCTTCTTATTGTATCAATTGACACCTCAAACTCCTCGGATAAATCCTTTGCTAGAACTCTTCCTGTCTTTTTAATTTTCAAGAGTATTTGTTCTCTACGTTCCTCTGCAAACATAATTCTTAATCCCTTTCCAAAATTATTCTACAACAGTTCAATTATGATGTTAGCACTTTTGTGCAGTTTTGTAAATGGTTTTTTGCCGTTTTATGCAGTTTTCTTTACAATAAAGCGGCACATTGATTATAAATCATTGATTTTTCTTAAATCTGTCTTTCCAAATGCATGTTAGAAAAAAAGGAATAGCTCTAGCTATTCCTTTTCTAAATAAAGATATATAATTTTATTCGAATCTCAAAGCATCGATTGGGTTTAACTTAGATGCTTTATTGGCTGGATACATTCCAAATACTATTCCAACTAAAACAGAGAATACGAATGCTCCGATTACTACATTTCCAGAAATATAAACACTCATTTTAAATAAGTTTTGTGCTCCATATCCGCCCAAATAGCCAAGTAGTACACCAATTATTCCTCCAAGACTACTAATACTTGCAGATTCAATTAAAAATTGCAGTAAAATACTACTTCTTTTAGCTCCTATTGCTTTCCTTATTCCTATTTCTCTAGTTCTTTCAATTACTGAAACAAGCATTATATTCATAATTCCTATACCTCCTACCAAAAGGGATATAGCTGCAATTCCTCCTAACATAGCTGTCAAACTTGCTGTGGTAGTACTTGCTGTTTGAAGTAATGTTGTCTGATCGAATACCCTATAACTCTTAGTATCATTATTATACTTCTTATTTAAAAATAATTGTAAGTAAGACATTGCTTCACTAACATTATCTTTATCCTTAGCTTCAACGTAAAAATTTCTTATTTTCGTAGTTTGAAGTAATCTTTCTGCAGTAGATAATGGAAGTATTATTCTGTCATCACTAGAACCTGCTGAAGTACTTCCCTGTGGCGTAAGTACTCCTACGATATTAAATTCTATTCCATTTACATACATTGTCTTTCCCACTACGTCTGTTGTACCAAATATATTATCAGCAGTTTCACTTCCAATAACTAGTACCTTGTATCTTTGTTCTAAATCAATATCGTTTATAAATCTACCTGCACTTACGCTTATTTTTCTTATTTCTTCATAGGACGGAATAGATGCCTCTAAACTAGTAGTTGCTGATTTTGTTCCAGCCTTTACATTAACACTTCCCGATGTTAAAGCAGGCGCTATTTCTTTTATTCCAGGTTTAGTCTTTAAATCTGCTAATTCTTGATCTGTTATGGTTGCAGTTCTATTCCCTGTAATACTTACAGTAATTAAATTTGTACCTAAACTTTCTATTTGTTCTGTAACCTGTTTGTTTGTTCCTTGTCCAATACCAACTAATACAATTACAGAAGATATACCTATAATTATTCCTAACATTGTTAAGAATGACCTCATCTTATTACTCCATACAGAAGATAAAGCCATCTTAAATAACTTAGTTACTTTCATTAGCTAACTTCACCTTCTTTCATGCTATCAGAGGTTATTCTACCATCTTTAACAGTAATAATTCTATGAGCTTCCTGTGCTATCTCCATATCATGTGTAATCATAACTATTGTATTTCCTTCATTATTGAGTTCCTTCATCATCTGAAGAACTTCTTTACCAGTTTTACTGTCTAATGCCCCAGTAGGTTCATCGGCTAAAATTATTTGAGGCTCGGTAACTAAAGCTCTTGCTATTGCAACTCTTTGTTTCTGTCCTCCAGATAATTCTGTTGGTTTATGTTTAAGATGTGATTCTAACCCAACCTTTTTTAGAGCCACTAGTGATTTTTCTTTTATTTTACTATTTGAAAGTCCTAAATATACAAGTGGTAACTCGACATTCTCTAAAACACTTAGCTTAGGTAACAAATTATAGTTTTGAAATATAAACCCAATTTTTTTATTTCTTATCTCCGCAAGCTTAGAATCACTGCATCTAGTATCTAGCCCATCAAGAAAATAATCTCCCTTTGTAGCGGTATCTAGGCATCCTATTATATTCATTAAGGTTGATTTACCAGCCCCCGAAGGCCCTACTATCGCTACATATTCGCCTTTAGTTATTGTAAGGTTAACATCATCTAAAGCTATAAATTCACTACTTCCCATTGGATAAGTTTTATTTATATTTTTCATTTTAATTACTTCGGTTTGGTCTATTTTATTTGCCATATAATATCTTCCTCCAGTAAGGCATTTTTTAAAGATAGACATCTTCAAAAATGACACATTATTATTTATATTATCTGGTTAATTTCCTTTACTTGTGCCATTACTACTTTTAGCATTACTGCTATTGCCATTACTACCATTGCCTGAATTTCCACCACCTGATTGTCTACTTGCTCCGCCGCCCATGCTGCCGCCAAGGCCTCCCATTCCACCAAAGCCGCTTCTATTTCCAGTAGTACTAGTAGTAGTAGTCTTTGGTAGTGCAATTAAAACTTTTTCTCCTTCAGTTAACCCATCCAAAATTTCTACATAGTTTTCATTTTGAATTCCTGTTTTAACCTCAACAAGTCTTCCAGCTCCTGAATATGTTCCTCCCATTCTCCCACCAGCTCTTCCAGAGTTTCCACCACCTGAATATGAACCTTTTTGATTACTGTTTGCACTATTATTTGAACTATTATTTGAACTATTAGCTGCTCCTGACGCACTTTCTACCATTACATATTTAGTTCCATTTCTATCTACTAAAGCTTCTGTAGGTACGGCTAAAACGTCATCCTTATTTTCAACTGATATATTTACATTAGCGTTCATTCCGATTTTAATATCTGTTGGATTTGCTACTGAAACTACAACATCATATGTAGTTACATTATTATTTGATGCTCCTGTTAAAGCTATAGATTCTACTGAACCATCAAAAGTTTTATCACTAATTGCATCAAACTTAATCTGAGCTTTTTGCCCAACCTTAACCTTGTTTATATCCATTTCATCTATAGCAACTTTAACCTTTATTGATGATGGATCTACCACTGTTAATACTGATTTTCCAGACTGTACATCATCACCATTGGCATTATTTTCTTGCGTTACAACTCCATCAATTGGTGAAGTCACTGTCATTTTACTCACTTGCTCTGAAGCTGAATTATATTGACTTTGCGCATCACTAACACCTGAAGTATCTGAACTTGAACTTGATTGCCTTTGAGCTGATGACAATGCTGATTTTGCTTTATTCAAGTCATCTTGTGCACTAGAAACAGCATTTTTTAAGTCTTGATTATCAGTAGTAAATAATTTTTGACCTGCGCTAACAGCACTACCAACTGTCACACTTAATCCTTCTATTGTTCCACTATTATTAGCAGTAACTTGTACCACTTTTCCATTAGAATCTGTAATTGTTAAAATAGGTTTTCCAGCTCCAACATAATCCCCATTACTATCATTCACTGCAGTTACATTTCCACTTACAGGTGATGTTGATGTCATTGAATTTAATCTATTAGTAGCCTGTGTAAGCTCACTTTGAGCTTGATTTACTGCGGCTTGTGCATCTGCAACTTGACTATTTGTATTACTAGCTGATGACTGAGAATTTGCCTTATCTAAATTACTTTTTGCTTTATCTAAGTTTTGCTTTACATCTTGGCTGTCAGAAACAAACAAAGTATCTCCTGCCTTAACAGTATCTCCTACCTTTACATTAAGTCCAGTTAGTGTACCATTATTATTTGCAGATATATCCTTAGTTGTACCTGCAAAGGCTGCTCCTGTCCCCTGTACATTTACAGCAATATTTGTTTTTGTAGCTGATACAGTCATGTATTGAGCACTTGTAGCCGTAGCTTTACTGGCAAAAAACTTATTGTATCCTACATATCCTCCCGTAGCTACTGCAATTACAACTACTGCTGCAACAATGTATTTCACTAGCTTTCTCTTCATAATAATTCCCCCTACATTGATTAATTATCATTTTTAAAATATCCAACTATAATTTAACAATATCTTCAATATATCTAGTATATTGTTCGAAAGTGTCAATTTAATGACAATACTCCTAATTATTTTTAATAAAACACTACTATTTTAAAATTTTACTTTTCTTTAATATTTCTAAAGTTTTATATATAAAAGGGGAAAAAATAAGATTCAGAAATTTTTTGTTTGAAAAATCTCTAAATCTTATTAATCATTACTATATTAATTCCTTCATCACATTAACAACATAATCGATATCTTCTTTATTAACCCAATAGTGTGTCACAAATCTCATCTTTCCTGCTTCTGGTGGATTTATTTTTATTCCTTTGTTTAAAAATGCCTCACATATCTCCTTAGAACTCTTACTGCAATTTTCAAGTTTGAAGAAAACCATATTAATGTCAAGATTATCTTTATCAACAGTTATACCTGAAATCTCCTCTAATCTACTTGCTAGGTATCTTGCATTATCATGATCTTCACTTAACCTGCCAGTCATTTCTTTAAGTGAAATAAGTCCTGAAGCTGCTAAAAAGCCAACTTGTCTTAAGCCACCGCCCATTAGCTTTCTTTTCTTTCTAGCTTTTTCTATAAATTCCTTGTTTCCTGCTAATATAGAGCCTATTGGAGAGCATAAACCCTTAGATAAACAAAACATTACTGAATCACAACATTTAACGATCTCTTTTACATCAACTTGTAGATGAGTTGCTGCATTAAATAATCTCGCTCCGTCTAAATGTACCTTTAAATTCCTTTTTTCTGCTATATTATAAATTGTTTTCATGTATTCTAGGTCTACCACCGATCCATTTGAATATGCATTCTCTAAACAAATCAAAGATGTACCTGGAAAATGAATATCTTCCTGTTCTGCTCTAATTATAGATTCAACCTTTGAAACATCCATTTTTCCTCTTTTTGTTGCTAACGCTCTAAGTTGAACACCTGCAATTACGGCTGCTGCACCAACTTCATGAGCAACTATGTGGCAATCTTCACCTAATATTACTTCGTCTCCTCTTTTACAATGGGTAAATATAGCTAGTTGATTCCCAAAAGTTCCACTAGGGACAAATATTGCTGCCTCTTTTCCAACTAAGGTAGCTGCGTATTTTTCTAATTCTTTTACAGTAGGATCATCCTCATATACATCGTCACCTACAGTTGCCTTAAACATAGCTTCTCTCATTCTTTCAGTTGGCTCTGTTACTGTATCACTTCTTAAATCTATAATTTTACTCATAATTTCCTCCAATTGTACCTATACCTTAAATAATTCTACTATTTTAGTATTCTTCTAACTCGACCTATCTTACTCCAATTTACATTTACAATCTTCACATAGTCCTTAGAGTTTGGGGACTCTATCCATTGTCCATTTCCTATGTACATACCTACATGACTAATATCACTGTAGAATAAAAGATCTCCTGGTTTTGCATCTGAAACAGATACTTCCACTCCATTATTAATTTGATCCCAAGTAGTTCTTCCGATAGTTATTCCTGCTTGTTTATATCCCCATTGAACAAAACCTGAACAATCAAATGCTCTATATCCCTTATCTACATATTTTGCAGCCAAATCATAAACTCCTCTTGATGCCTCAACTGAAAAATTTTGTTTTATAGTATTTAAGTAGGCTGTTGTTAATAATTCTCCTGCCCCACCATATACATATGGAGATCCAATTTGTGCTTTTAATGAACTTAGTATCTTATTATAGGCTGAAGGATTACTTGGAGTATTGGAATTATTAGCATCACTGCTATTATTATAGCTAGTCCCATCTACTAACTTAACATAATCCTTAAGTAAGTATCCTATGTTTCCATTGTAATTAACGTTATACCAATCCCCATACATTCCTAAGACATCAAAAGTTGCTCCAGGTAATAAGTATGCTACTACTCTACTGTCTGACCCAGTACTTGCTTTACTTCTTAATCTTAGATTAGAGTTAACATTATAAACTACGCCTTTTTTACTTCCTGTATTTTGTGACGGAGTTTGAGTTGGCGTGGTTGTCACTGGAGGATTAGTAGATCCTGATGAAGTACTAATCTCTTTAACATAATCTTTATGTACATATCCGCTTATTCCATTTGCTTGTATGGAATACCAATCTCCTGATTTGCCCTTTATGTCAAATGTTTGTCCATTATTTAAATATCCAACAACTGATGAATTAGTACTATTAGATGATCTTATTCTTAAACTACTACTTATATTAACAACTTCTCCTTTAGATGAAGAAGAAATTATATTATTCGTAGGTGTAGTTACAACACCACCTGATGAGACTTCCTTAACATAATCCTTACTTACATATCCACTTCTGCCATCATACTGTATATTGTACCAATCACCTTCTGAACCTAATATACTAAAAGTTTGTCCATTTACTAAGTATCCAATTATTGAATAGCTAGCTCCTGCACCTGATCTTACTCTAAGATTCGTGCTAACATTAATAACTTGTCCTTTTTTGGTGAATTGCTGAATATTTGCTACTGAAGTTGTATTTGTTGCTGCATATGCTGCATGATTTGAAATAATAACACCTGTTGATGTGGCTGCAGTTGCCATAAGTAATTGAACTATTTTCTTTTTATCCACTTATATCCCCCCTTAAGTTCCTATAAAAAGCTATATCTTAACATAAACTTATACATTTTATTCCTCATATAGAATTTTCGACTGATTATGGGTTCTCATTACTAACCATTATACTACTTTCCATAATAAATTTATAAATTTTTTAAAAACATTTATTTATGACCTGAAAATACACTTAAAATATACCGTTTTTTATGCACCTAAAATTTATCAAAGCTTTTTGATATTTATTGATAATCTGTCAATAAACTCTACTATTACATAGTTTTCATTTATTAATTTATTAAAAAAATTCACAGTTTTTGGGCATGTTTTTAATTGACTATCATCATAGAATATATTATAAAGAAGATGTAGAGACAATTAATATTTCTAGAATTTATTAACAAATTAAATTCTAAGGAGATGATATAAATGATGAAAATACAGAACTTATTCAAGAAATTTATACAAGAAATGCACATTATAGACGAAGAACCACACCCAAGAAAATACAGTGATTTAGCACAAGAAACAAAATATAAATACGGTAGAATGCCATTAATGTAAAATAAAAGAGCCCTCTGGGCTCTTTTATTTTATAATTAAATATCTGCAACTTTAGCTTCTAAATCACCTTTAGTAAACTCTTCTTCCTTATCTTTTTGTTCAGACTTAGTAAGTATCTTCATTTCCCTATAAACAAACACACCTGTAACAACAGTTGTAACAAAGTCAGCTATAGGTTGAGCCATCCAAATACCATCTAATTTAAAGTAATTAGGTAGTATTATTATCAATGGTATTAAAAATAATACTTGTCTAAGTAGTCCTAGTATCATAGAAAGTTTTGCTTTCGCTATAGCTTGGAAATAATTAGTTCCAACTATAGTGAAGCCTACAATTGGTAACATTAATAAAAATATAGTAAGTCCTCTTGATCCCATATCTACTAGACCAACATCATCACTATTAAATACCTTTATTATTTGAACTGGGAAAAGTTCTACCATTATAAATCCGAATACTGTAATTGCTGTAGCTCCCATAACGGCATACTTAAGTGCCTTTTTAACTCTCTTGTAATTTTTTGCACCGTAATTGTATCCAATAATAGGCTGAACCCCTTGATTTATTCCGAATATAGGCATTAATATAAGCATATTAATGCTTGTTACTAGCGCCATAGCTCCTATAGCAATAGAACCACCGTAATTTTCTAAACTCTTGTTAAATGTAATGGTAACTACACTTGCGGCTAATTGCATTACAAAAGGAGACATACCAATTGCTATTATTTGCTTAATAATATGAGAATCTAATTTTAGGTTTTCTCTCTTAAGCTTCAATAGCCCCTTACCTTTTAGGAAGAACCAAAGTGTCCAAGTGGCAGTTATCATTTGTGAGATAACAGTTGATAAAGCTGACCCTCTTACTCCCAACTTAAATACAAATATAAATAAAGGATTAGCTATAAAATTTATAAAAGCTCCTAACAACATTGTAACCATTGCCGTTTTAGGATCACCTTGTGACCTAATAACTGAATTTAATCCAAAAGCAATATTTTGAAATATAACACCAAGGAAAATAATAAAAGAAAATTCTTTTGCATATAGCATTATATCTTCACTTGCCCCTAGTATCCTAAGTATAGGTTCAAGGAAAAGTATTCCTACGACAGTAATAAATACTGAGAATATAACAAGTAAAACGAATGCATTTCCTAAAATATGTTCTGCTTCTTCTTTTTTATTCTGACCTAGTTTTATAGAAATAACTGCACCTGCACCTATTCCTGCAAGCATACCAAATGCCATAATGACATTTGTTATTGGGAATGTTACTGCTACACCTGAAAGCGGTAGTGATCCTACCCCTCTTCCAACAAATATTCTATCTACAATACTATAGAGTACATTCACTAACATACCAATAATTGCTGGAATAGAAAATTTCAAAAGAAGTTTCCCTACACTTTCAGTGCCTAATTCATTTGTTGTATTCATAATTAAAACCTCCTTTAAAATTTAATATATGATTTTTATAATATATGTATTATAATAATAGTTGCACTGGCAACTATTATTATATTTCAAATAAGTTGCAATTGCAACTATATATTGAAATATAAATTATGCTATAGGAGGAAATAGCTTTGGAGAGTAGTGAATCCTTAGGTAAATGGATATCTATATTAAATAGGTATAATCAAAATTATATTAGCAAGAACTTAAAAGAATATAATATAGGCAGCGGTCAATACATATTCATCTTAAATTTATATTGTAATGATGGAATAAGCCAAGATAAGCTTTCTGATCTCCTAGCAATAGATAAGGGAACAACCGCAAAGGCTATAAAAAAACTTGAAGAAGCTGGCTATGTTAGACGAGAAGTTGATGAAACAGATCGTAGGGCCTATAAGCTTTATGTTACCCAAAAAGCACTTGATATAAAACCAATAATTACTAGGGTTCTTAATGAGTCCAGTTCATTTCTATCCTTTGATTTTACAGAGGGAGAAAAACTTCTAGCCTTAAAATTATTAAAGAAAATGTCTGATAATGCAATTAGATATTTAGAATAACAAAACTAAAATGAGGATTTTCAAGATAGAAAATCCTCACTTTAACTATTTCTATGATTATATAATTGTCCATATCTGTAATATAAAATATCCATAATACTTAATAAGGTATATCTACCTAAGACTATTGATTCCACACTTTTAATGTCTGGATTTCCAAAATTAATGACTAAATCAGCTTCTTTAAAACGTTCTATGTCAGGATCCTGCGTTATAACGGCTAGTTTAGCTCTCTTTCTTTTGATTTTTCTAATTATATCTGTTTTGGCTACTCTTCCTGCTACAGACAGCATTATAACTAGAGAATTTTCATCTAATTCTTCAATGTGTTTAAGCTGCTCTTGAAAATCCACAAAAGCAGTGGCTAGCTTACCTAATGCTATAAATTTGGCCTGTATTTCCATTGCTATGTACTGAGAAAACTGCATTCCGAAAAAAGCAATTTTATTATGAGTATAAATAAGTTCCAAGAGTTTATCTAAACTCCTCATATTAATATTCTTGCGGCTTTGTTCTAAGTTATCAATTAATAAGTCATAAAATTCATTTTCTATTGTACTTGGCTTAATGCTCTTATTATCAATTAATTTCAAGTTAAAAGATAACTGGTCATTGTAATATCTAATAGTATGTTCTAGTCTGTTTTTAAAATCTCCAAAGCTTTCATAATCTAATTTTTTAATAAACCTACTAATGGTAGCTGGAGATGTATAACACATGTCCGCTAATTGATTTATATTGAATTTAGGTACCTGGTTTATATTTTCAAGCATTGTCCATGCTATTGTGTAGTAAACATCTTTTTCCCTGCTAGAATTCACAAAAAATAATAAACGATAAATAACCTCTTCCATATTTCATCTCCTCTATCTGAGACTTTAAAAAATTGATGGCTCATAATTCTCTATTACATTATATTATATTAGTTTTAATTCCTCAAATTAATAAAGGTGATTCTTGAAAATATTACTTCAAGAATCACCTTTTTTTATTTTATTAAATTTAACTTTCTAAAGTTCTTGTCCATTTGTCTCTATAACTTTTTTATACCAATTAAAACTCTTCTTTTTAATTCTTCTAAGGGTTCCATTTCCTTCATTATCTCTATCAACATAAATGAACCCATATCTTTTCTTCATTTCTCCTGTCCCTGCACTTACTAGGTCTATTGGTCCCCAAGTAGTATATCCTATTAGTTCAACTCCATCTTCAATAGCTTCTCTCATTTCATAAATATGATCTCTTAGATAATTAATTCTATAGTCATCATTAATTACATCATCATCTTCTAATACGTCTACAGCTCCTAGTCCATTTTCTACTACGAATAGAGGTTTTTGATAACGATCATAATAATAATTCAATATATATCTAAAGCCCTTAGGATCTATTTGCCAACCCCAATCTGAAGCTTTTAAATATGGATTTCTAACCCCACTCATGAAGTTTCCTTCAGTTTTATCCTTATCCTCTGGTGCTGTGCTTACTACACCACTCATATAATAACTGAAAGCAACGTAATCCACTGTATTATTTCTAAGTATTTCTTCATCCCCATCTTCCATTTTAATAACAACATTATTTTCTCTAAAGAAGCGCTTAATATAGCTTGGATAATATCCTCTTGATTGTACATCTCCAAAGAAGAAGGACTCTCTATCCTTTTGCATTGATTCAAACACATCTTCTGGTTTACATGTATAAGGGTAACTGATTGATCCAGCAAGCATACATCCAATCTTTGCTTCAGGATCTATTTCATGACAAGCTTTAACAGCTAAAGCACTTGCCATAAATTGATGGTGAGCAGCTTGATAAATAGCTTGTTTTGCATTTTCTCCTTCTTTTATAATTACCCCTGCCCCTACAAATGGTGCATGAGCAGTTATATTTATTTCATTAAAGGTCATCCAATATTTAACCTTATCTTTATATCTATTAAATAAGGTTTTTGCATATCTAACATAGAATTCAATTACTTCTCGACTTCTCCATCCACCATATTTTTTTACTAATCCTAATGGCATTTCATAGTGGGAAATAGTTATTACAGGTTGAATATTATGCTTTAACAATTCATCAAATAATTCATCATAAAATTTAAGGCCTTCTTCATTTGGTGTTTCTTCATCACCATCTGGGAATATTCTAGTCCAGTTTATTGAGGTACGGAAGCACTTAAATCCCATCTCCCCAAGCAATGCAATATCTTCTTTATATCTGTGATAGAAGTCTATTGCTAGATGTGAGGGACGATACCCCTCCATATTATCAATGAATTCCTGTGGATTTGATATTGCTCTAAATCTTGCTTCCCCTCCAGCTGGTAATACATCAGAGGTAGAAAGACCTTTTCCATTCTCTAAGTATGCACCTTCTGCCTGATTTGCCGCTATTGCGCCTCCCCATAAAAAATTATCAGGGAACTTCTTAAAATTATCCATTAAAATCTCTCCTCCTTAAACTCTTATGTAATCATTTACTTAGAATATACCATTTAACATCTACATTAATTTTCAAAATATGAAAATAACCTAACATTAAATTAATGCTAGGTTACATAAAAAATCTTATACAGTAAACTCTGAAGTTATATTAGTTAATTTTTTTGCCATATCAGAAAGATTGGAAGTTGTTCTTTCTATTTCATTCATTGTACTTAATTGCTCTTGTATGCTTGCACTTATATTTTCTGTTCCCTGTGCTAAGTCATTGGAGGTTAACGATATACTTCCTATTGCTTTTTCAATTTCTTTAGTACTCTCAGCTTGCTGCTCATTTGCTTCATCAATATGTTCTACTTCTATAGTCATATCTTGAATGTTTTCAATTATGTTTTGTATACTTATTCCAACTTCAGATGCTTTTTCAACTCCATCTGATACTTTTCTCTCAACTTCACCTACAGATTCAACTGCTGATGCTGCCTTTAATTGATTTTCTTTTATTAATTCCGATATTTGTCTCGCTGCATTGTTACTTTCGTCAGCTAATTTTCTTATTTCATCTGCTACCACATTAAAGCCTCTACCTGCTTCTCCTGCTCTTGCTGCTTCTATTGCTGCATTTAGTGCTAATAAATTTGTTTGCTCTGAAATAGAACTTATGATTTCTATTATGTCTCCAATCTTCTTTGATGAGTGATCTAAATCATTAATCATATAAGATACATCTTTTGAAGAATTGGCTATATCTTTTATAGATTCAACTATTTCAGATATCTTACTTGCACCATCTTCTGCTTCTTTTCTAGCCTTCTTACTCTTTGCTGAAGTATTCTTGCTTGCGTTTGCTGTATTTTCTGAAAATGCAGATGCTTCATTAAGACTTGCCATTGTTTCTTCAGAAGCTGCTGCTGCATCTGCTGTAGCTGAAGCCATTCCTAAAACTGTATTTGAAATATCTTCTAAAGAAGTTGTACTTGCTGTAGTAGATTTGTTTAACTCTTCACTTGAGGACGATATTGTTTTAGCTGAAACTGATACTTCTTTAATTATTGATTGAAGCTTATCCATAAACAAATCAAAACTTTGACTTAGTTCACCTATCTCATCTTTACTCTTATAATCTATTCTTTGAGTTAAATCTCCGCCATTCTCAGATATTTCTTTAAGCTTTGTAGTAACTCTTTTCACGGGGGTAATAATTGATCTTGCTATTACAACTGACAAAATAACAGTTATTGCTGCACAAACTATAAGTAATCCTCCTAATAGCACTAGAGTTCTATTATAAAGTAACTTACTACTATCATATGTATTTTGAGCCTCTTTTACATGATTATTAATTATTTCATTAAGTGACACGACTAAAGCAACTTTAGTCTTATCAAAGTTAACCATATCTGTTGGTGGCCCTTGAGTTGCTCCGTTCATTTGTCCTTGTGTTTCGTTGTTTCTTTGCTGATTTCTCTCATTTGCTGCTAATAAAAAAGCATCCTTTGCTGCAGCATAATTATTATAGTTTTCCATAACTGCTTTAAAATTACTATCATCTTTATATTTTTCTAAAGCTGTATCAATTTCTTTCATAACAGTGGTTATGGTATCTAATGCCGACTTTTTAGTATCATCATCTGTGGCATCCATATACGAATTCCCAACAGTTCTCACTTCTTCAACATCAGTTTTTATATTTTCTAATTCTATAATAGGTACCATTCTTGTATTGTTTAGTTCATTAATTTTAGAATTTACATCTGAAATTTGAACTATTGCTGTTCCGCCTATAATTACAATGAAAATAAGAAAACTAATTGAAAGTGCCATTATTTTTTTTGTCAGTTTTATATCTCTAAATTTTATCATTTTGTTCCCCCGTCCCATAAGCTTAAGTTAAAATATTTTTCATTTATTATATGATTTAAAGCCTACTTAGCCTTTAAATCATATAATTCATTTGACATCCCATTTCTACTATTCTTTACATTTCCATCATCTGTATTTGAAGTACCAGTTTCACTATTTTGTGATTGTGAGTTGCTCCATTCACTTTGTGGAACTAATGTACCATTTTCTTTTACCCAATTCATAATTTCATTATTTCCACCGCCGCCTTGGCCGCCAGTTAGTACATATCTTATTTGTCCTTCACTTACTAAATTCTTAAATTCATCTAGTGTTAGAATTTTATCTGATCCGCTAAATCCTCCTAGTGTCATTACTGAACCACCAGTTTGAATTATTATGCTTGCTGCTGTTCCATTAGAGGATTGCACTGCTACCAAATATTTCTCGGTTGTTGTATTAGCTTTTAAATAATTTACAAGTTTTTGTGTACTGCTATCAGTTCCTGAACTTGATCCAAAACTGCCTCCCATACCTCTTCCATCCATTCCACCACTGCCTGTCATTAAACTTAATCCTGCAGATGGGAATGTTCCTGCCATCTTATAAAACATAGTTGTTCCTGACCAGATTGCAGGTGCAATTAGAAGTCCAACTAATGCTGTTGTTATTAAACCTTTTGTTATCTTAGATGTTTTATCATCAATATCATCTTTTTTCTTCTTTATTAAGTTAAATATTCCTAGTGCAATTGAAGAGGCTATGCTTAGTATAGTTATTGCTATCATTATAAACTTAGGTATACTTGATGAGTTATAGTAATAAGACAAGATTAATAATTGAACTCCTGCATTTATAATAAACGATGCTGGTAATAACCATGATTTCCATCCACCTTGTTTATATAGCTCCCACATTGAAGTTATTCCTATTCCTACTAATGCCGCAATTGGTGGTGCTAACATTGTTAAATAGTATGGGTGAAATAACCCAGTTGTAAAGCTGAAATACGTAAATACTGGTACTAACCAAGCTGCCCATAATACGATTCCTATCTGCTTTTCATTCTTTAGTGATAATCTTAATTTCTCTTTAATCGCTGCTGCTATAAATCCTATTACCGCAAGTGGTAATAACCAAATTATTTGATCTGATAAACTATTATTTGAAAATAATCTTGTTATCCCTGCTCCTTCAGAGCCTCCCATATTTCCTGTTTGTCCATTTGCATTTTGTCCCATTCTCCCACCAAAGTTACCTCCTGGTCCCATTCCTCCTGATGGAGGATTTCCTTGTATTCCTGATGGTGCTCCCGAAGGTGCATTACCTCCATCCTGAGAGTTTCCTTGAGCATTATTTTGTGCTTGTGTTGCACCTGAATTTGCATCTGGTGCTCCTTGTGAAGGCTGTCCATTATTAGTATTTTGACCATCTACATTACTTGTGTTTCCATCTGTTCCTTGTCTATTTCCTTGACCCATTCCCCCACCAAAGTTTCCGCCACCTCTGTTTGATGAGCTGCTAAGTCCAAGCCTCTCTAATCCATTATGTCCTACTATAAGTTCCATAACTGTATTATTAGTACTGCTTCCTACAAAAGGTCTATCTGAAGCTGGAACTAATCCTACTATAAAGGCCCAAGATAGAGATGTTATCAGTAATACCACTGTTCCTAATGCAAGATGTGCAATTCTTTTCTTAATAGATGCTGCAGATGATAATAAATATGTTATATATAGTGCAGGAACTATCATATATGCTTGAAGCATTTTTATGTTAAACCCTATACCCACAAAAACTAAGCTTAAAATTAAGTATTTTAGTTTTCCTTTTTCTGCAGCTTTTGAAAGGGCTAAGCACGCTAATAATAATGCTACTATTAATAAATTATCTATTGTATTATTTCTACTGTCTGCTACAAATATAGGTGTAACTGCAAGACATAGTGCTGAAATTAAACCTGCTATACTTCCAAAAGACCTCTTAACTATGTGATATATTAATCCGACTGATATAACTCCAGCTAAGGCTTCTGGTAATAGTATACTAAATCCACTAAATCCAAATATTTTAGCTGATATAGCTTGAATCATAAATCCTAATGGTGGTTTATCAATACTTACAAAACCCGCTGGATCAAATGATACAAAAAAGAAGTTTTTAAGGCTCATTGTCATACTTTTAACGCCAGCTGCGTAATATTCATTAGCATATCCTTCTATATTTAAATTTGTAAAATTAAGTACTGCTGAGATAATTAAAATAATCGTTAGTGCTATATTTTCTTTGGTCAGCTTTAATTTTTTCATCATTTTCCCTCCAAATATATTTCCTATTATTGATTGCTTATCTTTCTCAATTCATTATTTTCTTGTTCTTCTCTATATGATGTGATGCTTTCTACTATATATATAGGTCTTCCTTTGCTTTCGTCAAAAATTCTTCCTATATATTGTCCCATCATACCTAAGATACAAAAAATTAGTCCAAACATTATTAAGTTCATGGAAAACATTGTTTCTATATTTATCATGGATAAATTATCTACTATTGCTTTCACAATGTTTATAATCAGTGAAATTCCACCAAGGGTTAAGGTTATTCCCCCAAGATATCCGGCTAAAGCTAAGGGTTTATATGATAAGGAAGTAATTCCGTCTACTGCAAGCTTTATCATCTTCTTTAGTGGATATTTTGTTTCTCCTGCAAATCTTTCCTGTCTTACGAACTCTACAAAAGTTTGCTTGTATCCTACCCAACTTACAAGACCTCTTACATACCTATTCTTTTCTGGAAGTGATTTTAAGGAATCACAAACCTTTCTATCTATCAGTCTAAAATCTCCTGTATCTACTGGAATATCAACACTGGACATGCTTTTTAAGATTCTATAAAACATTTTCGCACTGAACTTCTTAAAAAATGTTTCTCCTTCTCTTTTTGCCCTTTTTCCATAAACAACCTCATATCCTTCTCTCCACTTTTCAATCATCTTAAGCATTACTTCTGGTGGATCTTGAAGGTCCGCATCTATAACTATAATTGCATCTCCTAATGCTATATCCATCCCAGCTGTTATGGCTGCTTGATGTCCAAAGTTTCTAGAAAAATTAATTAATTTTATGTTTTTATCTTTTTTACAAATTACATCTGCTATTAACTTAGTTCTATCTTTACTGCCATCATTTATAAATATAATTTCATACTTTTCATTTGTTGAATCCATAACTGCTTTTAATCTTCTGTAACTCTCATCAATAACTAATTCCTCATTATATAGAGGTACAATAACTGAGTGAATAATACCTTGAGACATTTTGCGCACTCCCTTTTTACTAGTTTCTTTGTTTAAATTATAAATAGGAAATGTAGTCGTAATATCAAATAATTATGTGAAATTCATGTGATAAAACACAAAGAGCAGAGGTCTATATAAAGACTCTGCTCTTTGTAGATTATTAATTCTTATATGAACTTATAATTTTTTCTTGAAGTTCAATTACCTTATCACAAAAGTTATCAAACTCTTCATCTTCAACTTGTAACTCGGGATTAGCTAACAAATATTCTATGCTAAGCTTCACACCCTCGTAGAACCTAGTAGTTGCTACGAAATCAGGTACTAATCTCTTAATTTTACTATTATCAAAAATTAAACTATTAGCCTTATCCCCTAATAAATCTCCTTCTAGTTCTGGCTTTAAAGCTACCAAAAGGTCACTTGCTACATGTACCTTTTTTACTTCTGCATTAAGTATATCTCCAATACAATTATAAACTTCATTCCAAGTTATAGCTTCATCAGAAGTAATATGCACTGCTTCACCTATAGCAGAACGATTTCCCATTAAACCTATAAATGCTTTTGCAAAATCTGTATTATGTGTTAATGTCCAAAATGATGTTCCATCTCCATGAATTATAACTGGCTTACCATTAATAATTCTGTTAATAACTGACCAAGCACCTTTGCCACTCTTAACTGCTAGCGGAATTTTTTCAATTCCATAAGTATGACTTGGTCTTACTATAGTAACTGGAAACTTATTTCGCCTAAAATCCTCCATCAATAGTTCTTCGCACTTAATCTTATCTCTAGAATACTGCCAATATGGATTATATAGCGGAGTACTTTCAGTAATAATATGATATGTTGAAGGCTTTTGATAAACAGACGCTGTACTTATAAAGATAAATTGTCTTGTTTTCTTAGAAAATAATCTTATATCTCTTTCAATTTGTTCTGGTTTAAATGCAATAAAGTCAGCTACAACATCAAAATCCATATCTTTAATAAGAGCTGAAACATCTTCTTCATTATTTATATCAGCTATTATAGCCTTAGCCCCTTCAGGAATTTTATCTAATCTGTTTCCGCGGTTTAGAAGATATAATTCCCACCCTTTTTCTATTACTAGCTTTGATATTTCTCCACTTATATTTCCGGTGCCACCAATAAATAAAACCTTCACTTAGATTCTCCCCCTACTCAAACAATAAATGTATATACTTATATATAATTATATTCATTCTTCTATCCTAATACAATTATAGCAATATATTAACAAAAAATAATTATCTCATTAGGAAGGATTTTATAAATTCCTAGTGAAATTATATACCATACTTAGTTAAATGGAGGTTTCGTATGAATAATGATAATAATGCAATTAAATTGTCCAAAGAAAAAAGAGAAGAAATGATTTCTGCTATAAAAAATTATTTCCTAAATGAGAGAGAAGAAGAACTTGGAGACCTTGCTTCAGGTATGATTTTGAAGTTTGTTATAGAAGAATTAGCACCTGAATTCTATAATCAAGGTGTTTACGATTCTTATAAATACATGAATAAAAGTATAGATGATTTATTATCAATTCAGAAATATTAGCACATATATATTAAAAATAAAGAATGGCTTATAGCCATTCTTTATATAGGATATTTAATTATAAAACTAACTCCATTTTCTCTATTTACCGCTTTGATTTCACCATTATAGAAATCAATAATCTTTTTAGTTATTGCTAATCCTAGTCCAAAATTACCAGTCTTATCTTTATATAAATTTTCAAATATATGATTTATACTTTTTTCTGGTATGTCAGGTCCATCATTATATATCTCAAGTATTGCTGATTCATCTTCATTTTTTAGCTTAACTTTAATTGTACTTTCTGCATATCTAAGTCCGTTTTCTAATATGTTCTCAATTGCAACTTTTATTTTATCTTTATTTCCGTTTATGCTGATTTTGTCTAAATCTAAATCCCACTCTATTTTACTATTAACAACTTCTAATCTACTTATAATATGTATAAGCAATTCATTTAAATTAAACTCAGAATCTTCATTGCCATTTCCTAAAACATAATCTAGAGTATTTAGATATAATAATTGTTTTATCTTCTTCTCTAAACTTATTGCTTCTTCTTTTATTATCTCCGCTGTTTTTTCAACAGAATCTATATATACTCCATCAATTATGGCCTCTGCATGACTCATAATTACCATTACCGGTGTTTTTAAATCATGTGAGATACTTTGAAGAAACATCTTTTCCTCTTGATCAGCTATCTTTAGTTCTTTTTGCATTCTATTCATAGCTTCAGCTAATCTTCCTATCTCATCTTCATTTTTAATTTTAATTGGTTCTTTCCAGTCTTTATGTGCAATTCTTACTGTATGATCCTCAAGTTCTTTAAGAGGTTTTGATATATAATTTGCAACCAACTTAGCCGTTAAGAATCCTATTGCTATAAATACTAGTCCAATTATAATTACTGTATATAAGATGGTGTTGTCTTGTGTGTTAGGAATAAAAGTAATTAAATATGCTTTACTGCCATCTTGAGATTCCATGGAACTTATGATGAATATAAACTTCATATTCCCATAAGACGCTTTATGTACCTCCTCATAAATGTTATCCCCATTTATATAGCTCGCCATCCACTCTTTAAGCTCCGCTCCATTTATATTGGGTGGCAAATGGCCATTGTCTCCCCCTGGTGGTGGATTGCCATCCTTTGCCTTAACAATATTCTTTACTTCAGTAGTATTATTACTTCCCTTTTTTACAATGAAATTCTCACTGCCTTTAAGATTTTTAAATTCATCAAACCTATTAGGTGCATTGAAGTTGTCTCCTTTTAATACCATATCATGTACAACTTTTAAATCTTGAATCTTTGCATTATCATTGTAGCTTCTGACTGCAACCAAGTACAAGAAAGAAATGCTACATATTATTATAAGGATTATAAGAGTAAAAGTAGTCCAGATTCTCATTGTTAATGACTTAAACTTAAAAAACTTCATGATTTATGTACCAACTTATATCCGTAGCCATATAAAGTTTCAATATTCAACTTATCTACCTTTTTGCGAAGTCTTCTAATTGTATCATCTACTACTCTATCTGAACCAAAATAATCTTCTCCCCAAACTCTTGTTAGAATCTGTTCCCTAGATATTACATTATTTTTATTTTCAGCTAAATAATTTAATAATTCAAACTCCATCTTAGTCAATTGGATTTCTGTGTCTCCTAAAAATACTGTTCTTTGTTTGTTACTAATCCTATATTCACCTATGCTAATCGTTTCATTATCCGTATCTTCTTCTTCATTACCATAAAGTCTTTCCATAAGCTTATTTGTTCTAATAATAAGTTCTCTAGGTAAAAAAGGTTTTGATAAATAGTCATCACTTCCTAATTCTAAGCCTACAACTCTATCTAGTTCTTCATTTCTAGCTGACATAAAGATAACAGGTGTATTTTTGTTATTCTCTTTCACAGCTTTTATTATTGAATAGCCATCAACACCAGGAAGCATTATATCTAGTATCCAAAGATCCGGTTCATCAGATATTCTTTCTAAGGCAGAAAGGCCATCTGAAAAGGTGGTTACATCGTAACCCTCTCTTTGAAGATATTTTTCTAATAAAATATTTAAACTCTTTTCATCCTCTACAAGGTATACACGTTTTGGCAAATTAATCACCTCAAATTTATTTTAGTTCTCTATTTTCTCTTATTTTAACATATAAATTTGTAAATATTTTAGATTAATTATGTGATTTTTATGTGTTTCAGTCCCCTTATTAATAAAAAAAGTGCCTCAAATCTTTGAGGCACTTTCCTATTCATATATTACTTATCTTCATTTTGTAGTACACTATGCTTTCTTCCATATGTGAAGTAAACAATCATACCAATAATAAGCCAAATTATAAATCCGATCCATGTTTTTAAATGTAATCTTGAAAGTAGATATATACAACAAATTATTGTTATAACTGGAGTAAATGGTACTCCTGGACATCTAAATATTCTTTTAAAGTTAGGCATCTTTATTCTAAGTGTTATTACTGCTAATGATACAACTATAAAACTTAATAATGTACCTATGCTTAAAAATTGAACTATCAAATCAAGAGGTAAGAAACCTGCAATGATTGCGGCTACTGTACCAGTTATTATTGTAGATATATATGGAGTCTTATGTGTCTTGTGAACTTTTGAGAACATCTTAGGTAAAAGTCCATCTCTTGACATAACCATAAATACTCTTACTTGACCATATAATACTGCTAATATAGTTGATATCATACCAATTATAGCTCCAGTTCCTACTAAAGCTGAACCCCAATTAATCCCTACTCTTGCAAGAGCACCTGGAACTGCATTTTCAGAAATAATTTCTTTAAATGGAACCATTCCTGTTAATACAAAGGCTACTGAAATGTATAAAAAGCTTACAACTACTAGGCACATAATTAAACCTAAAGGTATATCTCTCTTTGGGTTTTCAGCTTCTTCTGCTGCTGTTGATATAGCATCAAAACCTATATATGAGAAGAATATTGTTGCGGTTCCCGCAAATACACCCTTCCATCCAAATGGGATAAATGGTTTGTAGTTAGCTACATTTATATGTGAAGATCCTAAAATAACAAATAAAAGAATTATGCAAATTTTGATTCCTACCATTATATTATTTACTCTGGCACTTTCCTTCATTCCATAACATAACATTATAGTTATAACCGCTATTATAAGAATTGCTGGAAGGTCTACAATACCGCCTTTACTTGGAGATGCTGTTAATGCTGTTGGTAAAGTTATGCCCAAGTTGCTTAATATTCCAAGGAATGTTCCAGACCATCCTGATGCAACTGCACTACATGCAACTAGATATTCAGCAGTTAGACACCACCCGATTACCATAGCTATTATTTCCCCAAATGTTATATATGCATAAGAGTATGTACTTCCTGCAACTGGGAACATTGTTGAAAGTTCTGTATAAGAAAGCCCACATAGACATGCTACTATAGCTGCTATTATAAAAGATACTATAACAGCCGGTCCTGCTACATGTGCTCCCTCTCCTGTTGCTACGAATATACCAACTCCTACTACTGCCCCAATACCTAATGCTGCTATATCTCTAGCTTTTAAGTTTTTCTTAAGACCAGTTTTATTTGCACCCTCAAGTATTTGTTCGAGAGTTTTTTTCTTAAATATGTTCATTACGTCCTCCTCATAGGATCAAAATTAATTAAATTATCAATAATAAATTAATATATATGAAAATTTATCAGTACGGTTCACTATTATATACTAAATTATAATTTTTTCATAGATATTTCCCTATAATTACTCATATTTTTCTTTTATCCGGTTTATTTTTTTCAATTTATTAATTATTTATTTAATTTTTTAGTCAAAATATTAATTTATTAATTATGAATATACTACTTAAGTAAGTTTTGCCAACTAAACCTATTTTACTTATTAAATAAAAATGCAATAATATTTTAGGCTATTCTAGTACCTTACTTGTAAACAATTCTTAATTAGTAATTAATTTGAAAATTGAATATAATTTAAATATGATATTATGTACGACTATTATAAAAAATAGGAGGTGTGCCTTTGAAGAAAATAGCATTACTTATTATTTCATCAGTTATCTTTTTAGTACTACTTGTTGGTTGTTCATCCACCAAAAATTCATCAAATATAGCTAATGAAAATCAATCTAATACAGCAGCAAATAGTCAAGACATTAGGGAAACTGCATATAATCAACTACCTTCTAGGGATAAAGAGAAAATTAATGGAACTTGGAAGGATAGCAGACTAACCAAAATAACTTTAAATGAAGGAATGGGAATTATTTCAGACAAGTCTTACATTGGAAAAGAAGTCTATCTTGTAGACTTCCCAATAAAGACTAAAGCAATACCTAATAATATGGTTGTATATCTAAGCACAGATACTAACAAATTCTTAGGTTATGGATTAGTTGAATAACAAAAAAGTGCGAAGTTATTCTCCGCACTTTTTTATTTAAAATGAATTATATTTTTATCTATTTTCTATTTCTTTAATTTTCTCTGCAAATTGAGGTAAATGTTTTTTATGAGCAATAAGCATTTCATCTAATAATTCTTTTGCTATTTTTCCACTTGGAACTAATGGATTAATTGTAAATGCATGAAGTGCTTTATTATAATCTCCTGTTATAGCTGCCTCTATAGTAAGTTCCTCCATTGCCTTCATAATTTGTACCATTCCTCTAGCCCCTGGTTCAAACTTGCCCCAATTTAAAGGAATTGGACCACTTGCTGTTATTGTACTAGTAACTTCTACTATTGAATCGTATGGAAGATCATCAATGGCTCCATTATTTTTAGTACTTACAACCATATTGGTTTTCTTATCATTATATATTGATGCTATAAGCTCACACGCTGCATCACTATAATGAGTTCCACCTCTCTTGGTTAATTGTTCTGGTTTATAATCAAGCTTTGGATCTTTATAAAGTTCAAATAATTCTGCTTCAGTCTTTTTAACAACCTCAGCTCTAGTCTCTCCCTTACTAAAATCTTCAAGAGAATGGTTTAACATATCATCAGAAATATAATAATATCTATGATATGCACATGGTATTATTCCTAAGTCTAAAAGTTGTTCATAATTAAATGGAGTTTTCTTTATATTTTTTACTTCCTCTACTTCTATAGTAGAGTTTGGATCATATACCTTCTGTAATACTTCTTTAGTTCTTTCATTTCCTTCATTATCCCACACTCTATGCCAATGGAAATGATTTAGCCCTGCAAACTTGAATGTTAGCTCTTTTTCAGTAGCTCCTAAAACTTGCTCAGCAGTTCTCATTGCACCTATTGGCACATTACATAGTCCTACGGTTCTGTCCCAACCTCCATGTTTTATGGCTGCTTCTGTAACCATTCCTGATGGGTTTGTAAAGTTAACAAGCCAAGCATTAGGACATAACTCTTTCATATCTTTAATTATATCTAGAATTACAGGAATTGTTCTAAAAGCTTTAAACATTCCTCCTGCTCCATTAGTTTCTTGTCCTAATATTCCATGGCTTAAAGGAATTCTTTCATCCTTGATTCTAGCATCAAGAAGTCCTACTCTAAATTGAGTTGATACAAAATCTGCATCTTTTAATGCTTCTCTTCTATCCAATGTTAAATATACTTTCCAATCAAGCCCTGCTGCCTTAACCATTCTTTGGGCCATTGCACCAACAATCTCTAGCTTTTCTCTTCCATCCTCAATATCTACTAGCCAAATTTCTTTTATTGGAAGCTCGTCCTTTCTTTTGATATATCCTTCAATAAGTTCTGGAGTATAACTTGAGCCTCCTCCAATTGTCACTATTTTTAATTCTTTCTTTTTCATACCCTTCACCCCTTCTTCTAATTTGTTTTCCTTGCACAAACCAATTATAAACCTTTACATCGTTAACCAGTTTTCTAAATTTGAAAATTAAAGGCTACCATTTTTGGCAGCCTTTATAAATTAATACTATTTGTTTTCTTCTATCATTTTCATAGCTTTAGCTAAAACTTTAGGACCATTACACATACCATAATCTACAGAATCAATTACATCTACTGGAACTCCAATCTTTGCTCCTTTTTCTTTTAGAACTTTTAATTGGAATCTTATTTGTGGTCCAATTAATGCTACATCAGCTTTTGGAAGGTTTCTATCTACTGCATCAGTAGATACAGCCCAAATTTCTGCTTCTATTCCTTTTTCCTCTGCTGCTTTTTTCATTTTAGTTACTAATAGACTTGTTGACATACCAGCTGAACAAATTAATAATATATTCATATCAATCACCTCATATTTTATTTATATTCAAAGTTAAAATCATCAAATTCAAATTTTCTTTCTTCACTAAGTTTTTTATACCATTCACCAGATTTTTTAATCTTTCTGTTTCTGTTATCTTCTAAGTTTATCTCTACCAATCCATATCTATTTTTGAATGCATTTTGTGGAGATACATTATCAGTAAATGCCCAAAGCATATATCCTGTACAGTTTGACCCTTCTTCAATACCTTTTAGAAGCCATCTTAAGTGATCAGAAATAAATTCAATTCTATAATCATCTTGGATTACTCCAGCTTCATTCTTGTATCGATGTTCATTTTCTACTCCCATTCCATTTTCAGCAATGAACCATTCAATATTTCCGTATTCTTCTTTCATTCTAATTGCAAAATCATACATTACTTTAGGATATATTTCCCATCCTCTAAATGGATTCATCTTTCTTCCTTGAAGCTCATGTTTATCAAAGAAATATGATGGATGGAATGGAACATTAGGATTCCAAGCTTCATTTCTTGCCTTAACTCTTGTTGGTGCGTATATATTTACTCCTAATACATCAATAGTATTATTTTTAATAATTTTAAGTTCCTCTTCTGTATACTCAAAGCAACAGTTATGTTCCTTTAATATTGAAATTAACTCTGCTGGAACTTCTCCTTTAATTGAAGGATCTAAGAAAATTCTATTAAAGAATAAATCAAACTTATCAGCAGCTTCTACGTCATGCTTTGCTGAAGATCTAGGATAGCATACATCAGGATTTAAGATAACACCTATCTTTCCTCCATCCTTATTGTATCCACCTTCTTTAAAAACATTAATAACTTTTGCTGTAGCTAGTATTTTATTGTAGTTCCATTGCATAGCAGTTTGAGTATCTTGTTTAAATGGATATCTAATACTATCTAGGAATATTCTTGTTTGAACTACAATTGGTTCGTTAAAAGTAAACCATTTTTTAACCTTATGACTATATCTCTTAAACACTTCTTCTGCATACTTTACATATAGTTCAACAACGTGCTTTGATCCCCAACCACCGTGATTTAAAAACAATTGTGCTGGTAATTCATAATGCTCTAAGCAAATCATCGGTTCAATTCCGTTTGCAATTAATTCATCAATTAGATTATCATAATACTCAGCTGCTTCCTCGTTTACCTCAACAGTTTCATAATTAATTATAAACCTAGACCAATCTATAGATGTTCTAAAACTTTGCAATCCAACCTTCTTCATCAATTGAACATCTTCTTTGTATCTATTATAAAAATCTGTTGCGATTGTTGGACCATATCCATCATGCCATAACTCAGGTGTTGATTTATACCAAAGATCCATGTATGAATCTTGTCCATCTTTTTTTCCTGACCAGCCTTCTGTTTGCCAAGCTGATACTGCAGCTCCTACAAAGAAATCCTTTGGCAATTCATATACTTTTTTATTACTCATATTCTTCCTCCTTATAAATTACTATTTCTACTTCTTTATTGCTTCCCATATTCCTGTCAAATACATTGCTCCTAAAGCTCTGTCATATAGTCCATATCCTGCCTTGCCTGTTTCGCCCCATATCATTCTTCCATGGTCTGGTCTAATATATCCAGTAAAACCTCCTTCATAAAGAGCTTTTAATATCTCTGTCATATCAAGTGACCCACATTTTGATAAATGAGCTGATTCTTCGAAACTTCCGTCTTCTAATAGTTTAACATTTCTAGCATGTACAAAATGTACCTTTCCTAATGGTGTAAACTTCTCAATTATTTTAACTACATCATTATCTTTTGATGCTCCTAACGATCCTGTGCATATGGTCAATCCATTGCTAGGACTATCATATATCTTCACAAGCCTCTCTAGTGCTTTTTCGCCAGTTATTATCCTAGGCAATCCAAATATTGGCCAAGGTGGATCATCCGGATGTATTGCCATCTTTATACCATTTTGTTCTGCAACTGGTACTATTTGTTTTAAGAAATACTCAAGATTTTCCCATAACTTTTCTTCTGTAATATTTGAATACTTCTCAAACAAGTCTTGCAGCTCATCCAGTTTATATGAGGAATCCCACCCTGGCAGTGATAAGCTTCCATCTAAAGGGTTCATATCTTTGATTTGTTCTTTATAGTAAACAAGGGTTGTAGATTCATCATCCAAAACTTTATCTAATTGACTTCTAGTCCAATCAAACACCGGCATAAAATTATAACAAATAACCTTAATACCCATTTTAGATAAATTCCTAATTGTTTCCTTATAGTTCTCTATATACCTATCTCTAGTTGGTAATCCTAATTTAATATCCTCATGGACTGGCACACTTTCTATTACTTCAAAACCCAAGCCTTTACTTTCTACTCTTTTCTTAAGCTCTTCAATTTTACTCAGTGGCCAGGCTTCACCTACCTGCACGTTATATAGTGCACTTACAATTCCAGAAATACAAGGAACTTGTTTGATGTACTTAAGGGTTACAGGATCTTCTTCACCGTACCATCTAAATACCATCTTCATCTTACTCACCTCTTTTACTTTATACACTTTCTGCTCTTATCTTTGCTTCTTATACTGCTTCTGCTTCATCTAGCATATTTTCTTCGTGAACCTTTTGTTTATCCCAAACTTTTACGAATGGTAAGTATATTACAACTGATAATGCTATTGCTAATAATTGAAGAATTATTGCTCTCCAGTCACCATTTGTTGCTAGGAATCCAGATATCGGTGCTGGAATTGTCCAAGGAATAGCTATACCTGCTGGTCTGCTTACAAGATTTAATGCCATTGCTACATATGTTAATATTGCAATTGAAAGGTTTGATAATATAAATGGAATCATCATAATTGGGTTCATAACTATTGGAACACCAAATATTATTGGTTCTGATATATTAAATATTGCTGGTGCAAGTGCTAATTTACTTAATGTTTTTAGCTGTTTAGATCTTCCTACTATTAGTATCGCAATAACTAAACCTATAGCTGCTCCACATCCACCTATATTAACAAAGTTATCGTAGAATTGCTTTGTAATAATGTTTGGAAGATGTTGTCCTGCTTCTAATGCTGCTCTGTTTTGATCCATTGCTGGTAATAAAACTGAATCCATAACTCCGAAAACAACACGAGTACCATGTATACCTAATGACCAGAAGAACATATATAAGAATACTGTAACTATCATTCCTCCGAAGGATAATCCTACTTTTGATAATGGAGCTCCAACGAATTGAGTTATAAATGAAAATACTGTAGTGAACTTAGTAGCTTCAAATCCTAAACGAATTAAGAAGAATAATGTTATTATTATTAATCCTGGAGTAATTGCTGCGAAAGATTTTGCTACTGCTGGTGGAACTGATTCTGGCATTTTAACAACCCAGTTCTTTTTAATTACAAATACAAATATCTCTGTAGCTATAATAGCTGTGAATATTGCAACTAGTAAGCCGCCGGCTCCCATGTTAGCTGTTTGCCATGTTTTACCTAAGTTTAAAGCTGTACCATCACTTAATTTTGCATTAATATTTTGTACTGGAATTAGTAATAAAAATGCTGCAAGTGAAACTGCACCAGCTGAAAGACCATCTACATCCTGATCTTTTGCTATCTGATAAGATACAGAGAATACTGCAAGCATACCAACTATATCGAAAGTTACACGTGTAGGATATAGTAACTTAGCTGTAAACCCATTTCCGAATATATGATTTATAAAATCATTGAATGCAGGTACAGGTACGTTACCTAAAATCATGAATATTGATCCTATGATGATAAGTGGCATCGTTATTGCCAAACCATCACGTAATGCTCTAATATGTCTTTGATTAGCTATTACAGCTGCTATTGGCATTACTTTTTCTTCTAAAAAGTTAATAAATTTATTTCCCATTAATATTTCCCTCCTAATATTTCACTTATTAATAAATTGTTCCGCCTTCAATTCCTGAAGTGGCATTTGATGTATATAATCCTAAAACTCCATCTTTAAATTTTTGTTCATGTTTCTTTAAGTTTTTCATTCTATCATTAAATATTTCTACTACCTCTTCTTTAGATAGTATCTTTCCCTTAATACCAACAACATTAATTTTTCTTTCATCAATATTTATATCGACTATATCTCCATCTTCAACTACTGCTATTGGGCCTCCGCTTGCTGCTTCCGGAGACACATGTCCTATGGCTGGCCCTCTTGTTGCCCCTGAAAATCTTCCGTCAGTTATGAGAGCAACTGTTGAACTCAAATTTTCGTCAGAGGCTATTGCTTCTGTTGTATAAAACATTTCTGGCATACCACTTCCACGAGGTCCTTCATATCTAATGAATACCGCATCTCCTGGCTTAACACGTTTTTCTATTACAGCATTAAATGCATCTTCTTCACTGTCAAATACTCTAGCAGTTAATTGTACTTTCCACATAGATTTTGGTAATGCTGAGTGTTTTATTACACAACCTTCTGGCGCTACATTCCCCCTTAACACTGACACAGAGCCACTTTCATTAATTGGTGTGTCTACGCTTAAGATAACTTCATCACCTTTAATATTTTTGTTCATTGAAGTAAATACTTGATAACTTTTTTCTGCATTAAATTCCTCTAGATTTTCACCTAAGGTTTTTCCTGTAACCGTTATAACATCAAGGTTTAGATGTTTCTTTATCTTGTTCATAATGGCAGGTATTCCTCCACTATGATAAATATAATCTGCTGGCCAGTTTCCACTTGGTCTTACATTAAGTAAATATGGTACTTCTCTGTGAATTCTATCAAAATCATCTGCTGTTATTTCAATGCCTAATTGCTTTGCAATTGCTGGAATATGAAGCATCGCATTGGTTGATCCTCCAATTGCGGCATGAACAACTATTGCATTTTCAAAAGCCTCTTTTGTTAATATTTCCTTTGAGGTTATTCCTTTATCAATTAATGTCATCAATGCTTCTGAAGATCTTACTGCATATTCTTCAATAACTTTTGATCTTGCTGGAAGCAATGCTGCCCCAGGTAATGCAAGACCTAATGCTTCGGTCAACGTTTGCATTGTAGCTGCTGTTCCCATAAATGAACATGCACCACAACCCGGACATGCATTTTCCTTATAAAAGTTATATTTTTCTTCAGTAATTTCTCCTCTTTTAAACATTGCACTGTAGGTTCCAATTTGATTTAGAGTAAGAAGTTCTGGCCCTGATCCCATTATTCCGCCTGGCATTACTATCGCCGGAATTTTAAGCCTTGCGATTGCAACTAAATGTGCAGGTAGACCTTTGTCACAACTTGATATGAATAATCCACCATCAAAAGGAGTTGCTTTATAATGTATCTCAATTAAGTTGGCTATTATTTCTCTAGATACTAACGAATAATTCATTCCATCATGCCCTTGAGCCTGACCATCGCATATATCTGTTCCATAATAATCATAGGGTTCCACATCTAATTTATTAAAATTACTTTTTGCTACTTCAACTAATTTATTAAGGTGTACGCTTCCTGGATGACTTTTCCCGAAGGTACTTTCTATTAGCACTTGAGGTTTAGAAAGATCTTTTTTATTTATCCCCATTCCAATTCTTAATGAATCCATTTCTGGAGCTATTGATCTAACTTCTTGTGAATTCAACATTACCTAATCACCTCTATCTATTAATCGCTATCTTCATATTGCCTATCTCTTTTATGCTATTTTCCGAAACAATCATGTGATCTCCCTTGATAGTACATTTAAGAGCTGCGCTTGCTACCCCGAAATCTATTGTTTCTTTAAGTGAGTAATTATTAATTAATCCATAAATTATTCCTGATACAAATGCATCTCCACTTCCAACTCTCTCTATCATGTTAGTTTTAAGTGTTTTGGATTCATAGAGTTTATCAGAATATGCATAAGCTTTATATGAATTGCTATTTTCCGAGTCATTTTTTCTTTCTGTATGGAAAATATATTTGAATTTATATCTGTCTTTTAATAATTTCATTCTATCTTCGATGTCTTGTGTACTTGCTTCATCTCTATTAAATAAATCATAATCATCATCTGATCCCTTTATTGGTTCTATTCCAAAACAAATATCTACATATGGGGCTATTTCACTTAAGAAATCCTTCGCCTCTTTAATTCCCCACATCTTGGATCTATAATTTAAATCCATAGAGATAGTAATCTTATTATCTTTTGCCTTAAGTACTAATTTCTTTAGTATTTCTCTTACGCCTTCACTTACTGCTGCTGTTATTCCGCTGAAATGAAACCAGGTAATATCTTTTAGGACTTCTTGAGTATCTATTTCTTCTACTGTAAGTTTTGAGAAGGCTGAGTTTTTTCTGTCATATATAACAGAATCTCCTCTTACCCCTGTACCTCGTTCAGTAAAGTAGAAACCCATCTTTTCTCCATTTCTTAGTATATATTTCGTATTAACACCTAATCCTTTAAAATGTCTAACTATATCATCACACATATTGTTCTTTGGAATAGCTGATAATATTGATGTTTCAAGTCCAAGTCCTGAAAGTGTTGCTGCTATATTTGCTTCAGAACCCCCATAAAAGTATTCCACTAGATTTCCATTTGAATATATATTGTTATCTTTGTTGGTATATCTTATTAATACCTCTCCGAAAGCTAAGAATCTCTCCATTTCTTCACCTCATTTAAAACACATTGCTTAATTATTTAATCTTGTTACAGAAAGCTTTTGCTTTGTTTACTATGTTGTGGTATTCGAGATTCGTATTTTCAGTTAAAACACTTCCTATACCCAAGGCATCTGCTCCAGCCTTTATCCACTCTTCCATGTTTTCTAGATTTACCCCACCAGTAACCATGTATTTAATACTTGGAATAGGCGTTTTAATTGCTTTTATGAATTTGGGTCCTACCAAATCTCCTGGAAATATTTTTACCATTTTGCATTCATATTTTTGTGCTTTAATTATTTCACTAGGAGTAATACACCCTGGAATATATAATATTTCTTTATTATTACAGTATTCTGCTATTTCTTCATCGAAGTTTGGGCCAACTATAAATGTTGCTCCGCTTTCTATTGCTTCTTTTGCTATTTGAATATTAGTTACAGTTCCTGCTCCGACACATAAATTCTCATCCTTAATAAAATTTTTAATAAGTTCAGATGCATCTTTATTTGTATAAGTAATTTCAATTGATGTTATTCCTGCGTCCTTTGAGGCTGTGATAATATTTTTTCCTTCTTCTAAATTTTCACCTCTAACAACAGCTACAAGTTTTTTATTTAGAATTGAATTTAAAACTTCTTCTTGGGTTTTCACATACTCACCTCCTTTATGATGTGTGTTATTTATTTAAAAAACTGTGTTGTTATGCTAACACACATTTATTTTTTCTTTTAGTTCTAACACAACTTCATACACATCAATAATCTCTTGAGCTAAGTCTCTTACTGTCATTGCATTCATAAAATGATCTTGTGCATGTACCATAAGAAGAGTAACCTCTTTAGAATTTCCTGCTGCCTCATCCTGGATTAGACTTGTTTGAATATTGTGTGCTTTCTCTAATGCCTCACCACAGCTCTCCAAATGTTTTTTTGCTTCATCAATTTGTCCTTCTTTTGCTGCTCTTATGGCACTCATCGCATAACTTTTTGCATCTCCGCCACTAACTATAATTTGAAATACTATATCTTGATAGTCCATTTGCTTCACCCTTCCCTAAAACAATCTGTTTTGTGTTATTTATTTTCTCGATATTAATATAAGCAACTATCGTGCCAACACACATAAATTTACGAAAAAAAATCCTATTTGATTAATTCAAATAGGAATTTTGCTTTTATAGTTCATAGAAAAAGCTCATTATACGGCATATATCATCATCTGAAATTTTAATAGAATACTTTGTGTTAAGCATTGCACTGGTGCTTTTAATAGTTCTAAATATATCTTCTTTTCCCTTAATATATTTTTCTTTCTCCTTAAAAGGTTCAATTGCTCCACCTTCTTTTAATCTATCTATCATACAAGCTACATGAAAAGTTTCCCCAATCAATATATTTGTTGATATTTTTAATCCTAAAGATTCTATAATTGTGTCATTAAAATTCTTTATGCTTTCTAGCACTTCTATTCCACTAACATTCTTTAATTGCTTCTCCAAAGTTTGCCCCATTTTTATATAAGTAGTTTCTACATCAATTTCTCTCTGAATAGTTTCAGTGTCTTCGAGCTTCAACACACTTTCTAAACCAAACTGCATTATTTCAGTATTAATTTTAAATGGGCTTATAATACAAATTATCTTGTATTCTTTTGAAAGCTCCTTAATTTTCCTCTTAGTTTCTTTATTGTTGCTATACATAATAGGTAATATCTCTACTAACTTTTTATCAAAATGCAGATTCTCTGATAATATATTTTTAATTGTGACAGCTCCGCCTTCTCCAGTTGTGCAAACTGTAATAATAGCAAGCTTTTCATTTTTATTACCTATATCTTTTAACTTAACTGGCTCATCCTCTAATAATGTATTAACCCTCAAGGTTTCCTGATATACTTCCTCAAGTGAATACCCAAGCATAGCTCTTCTTGTAGCTTCAATTACGTGTAAAGTACTTACAAGTGGAAGTGTCTTAGTCCTTATTCCAAGCTCCTCCTGCAATTCCCCTCCAAAAGTTGTTAGCGAACCCATATCCACTAGGAAAAGAATATCGGATTCAATTTTAGATTGAATAATAAAGGTTTTAAGCCTATTGATAACTTTTTGCGGCTTTTCTTCTATAGGTGCATTTATTCCAATCGCATAATTTGCACCCAGAAGTTTATTAGTTGCATCCGCCATAGATGTTGCAGTTGATGCTCCATGTGCTACAACTATTACTTTTACTTCATTATCTTGCTTCTCAACATTTCTATCATCATAAACTAAAAACATAGCTAAAAATGCAGCTTCGTCTATAGGCATAGATACATCCATTACTCTATCAATTATTTTTAAACAATTTAACGCTATATTAAATTCCTTTTTATGCTCTGTTCTTACCGTATTTAATTGAGGGTTTACAATTTTTTGATTTTTTCTGATTCTCTCAATAGAATTTGCAATATGAACAGCCATTCCATAATAGATCTTCTCACTTAAGGTTCTATTTAAACCCTCTTCGCAGTATGATACAATTTGTTGAACTATATTAATTACTTCTTTATCGATAACACTTTCAAGGTTTGAAATATCTCTTTTCTTATTAACACTATAAATATAATTATTGAAGTACTCTTCTATATCTCTTCCCATCTCTTTTTCAAGTTCTTCACTATCTATTCCTCTGCTTTTTAATTCATGTACCCTTAAATCAATCATATCGTATATACTTACTTCACCTTGCTCCTCTTGGAAAAGCACTTGTTCACTATCATTATCAAATATGCAATATCTATTATTAATACCTATTAGCTTATTCCAAAGTTGTCTGTGCTCAACGGCAGAATACAAACCTTGCCTTATATATACAGGAAGCTCCATAGTATTTATCTTCATTTCTTTTTTCTTTCTAGAAACATAGTCAGCGTATGCTTTTGCACAAGCTAACTGCACATCTGTTTTAAGTTGCCCTATGTTATTAGGACAATTGTAACTAGATAGTGCTTTCATGGAATTTACTGATACCATGATGGTTTTATCAAGTCTGAAAGATTCTTCTCTAAGAAATTCGCATATTAAATTAAATCTTTCCTCAAGGCTTCTCTCATTTAAGCTAGGAATTCTTATAATCATTGGTATTCTTCTAGTAAAGGTCTTAAGTAAAGTTGATTCCGGATTCTCAGTAGTAGCTGAAATTATTAAAACATTAGCACTTCTTTCAGATTCTGTTTCACCTAGTCGTCTAAATGTTCCTTTATCCATAAATGTAAAGAACATCTCTTGCCCTTCTGGTGTAAGTCTATGTACTTCATCTAGAAACAATATTCCGCCATTAGCCTTTTCAATTAACCCCACCCTATCTGAGTCTGCCCCAGTATATGAGCCTTTTTTACTTCCAAATATTTGTCCAATAAGAAGTTGAGGGTTATTGGCATAATCTGCGCAGTTAAAGGTTATAAAAGGAGAATCCTTGCCCATACTTTCCATTTCTATTGCATACTTATGAATAAGTCCTGCAAACATGGATTTACCTACACCAGTCTCTCCTAAAATTAAAATATTCATTCCTTTCGGCGGATATAAGATCGCTGCTTTTGCTTGTTCTACTGCTGAAAAAAGGCTACCATTTTTGCTTGCAAATTTATCAAGACTGCTCTCTTCTTCGTTTGCTTCCTGAGGTGTAAAAAGTACTGGCTTGCCTTTAATTTTTATTATTTTACCTTCTTCACTTAATTTATTTAGATCACTACTTACATTGGCCCTATCAAGTCCTAGTGCCGAAGATATGTCACTAGCACTTACGCCTTCCCCGTCATATAGCTCTATTAACTTTTCATAAATTAGATCTATTCTTTTCAACTTTTCATCACCTCTATAAATGTTAACCTTATCATAGAACCTATTATATATTGTTAGATAATTTAAATCAATTTAAAAGATTATAATTTGAAAAACTTTAAATTAGTTAGAAAACAGTAAGATTATCTATTCTAGTTCAGGTTATTTTACCCATATATAGTATTTATATTATTGCATACCACAATATATTGTGTTTAGAATATATTTATAGGCTTATTGTTTTTTTAAAGGAGAGATTAAAATGAATCACTTATACAACCTTATTTCACGTTATTTTACTAAAGAGTTAGAGGGGACTAACAAAACCGTATATGATTTATTCAATTGGAAAACTGTTAAAGTTGAAATATTGGATTACAAAACAAATAAATTAATTTTTTCCAAAGATAATTTAGAATTTCCTGACTTCTATTCTCAAAATGCCTGCAATATCATAGCTAGTAAGTACTTTAGACAAAATGGTGTTCCTAATGGCAACGGATACGAAAGAAGTATGAAAGAAATAACCCATAGATTAGTTAATTTTTGGACTACATATGCTTTAGAACAAGGTTTAATAACTAAAGATAATTCTCAAATATTTTATGATGAACTTGCTTACGGAATATTAAGCCAAAGGTGGGCACCTAATTCTCCTCAGTGGTTTAATACTGGGTTAAAGCTATCTTATGGAATAGATAAAGATTCAGAAGGACACTTTTATTATGATGAAAAACTAGACAAAGTTATGCCATCTACTGATGCCTTTACTAGAACTCAAGGATCTGCTTGCTTTATTAATGGAATAGAAGATACGTTATTAGGACCACGCTCTATAACTGATTTAATTACTACTGAAACTAGACTTTTTAAGCAAGGTTCTGGTACAGGTACTAATTTTTCAAATATCAGAGCAATAGATGAACCTCTATCGGGAGGTGGAAAATCTTCTGGACTTATGTCATTCCTTAAGGTTCTTGATAGAAATGCAGGTGCTATAAAATCTGGTGGAACCACAAGACGTGCTGCCAAAATGGTATGCTTAGATTATGACCATCCTGAAATAATGGAGTTTATAACTTGGAAAGCTAGAGAAGAACAAAAAGTAAGAGATTTAGGTAAAATGGGATATGATATTGGTTTTGAAGGGGAAGCATATGAAACTGTTTCTGGTCAAAATGCTAATAACTCAATAAGATTCTCTGATGAATTTATGAAAAAAGTTATTTCTAAGAATGATGATACTATTTACCTTAAAGGAAGAAAAAGTGAGAGTGTAAATAAAGAGATTTCAGTCAATGAACTATGGAATACCTTTAACGAAAGTTCTTGGAGTTGTGCAGATCCAGCTCCTCAATTTGATGATATTATAAACGCATGGCACACTTGTCCTGCTGGAGAAGATGGGCTATATGGTGCAAAACATAACAGAATAAATGCTTCCAACCCATGCTCAGAGTATCATTTTCTTGATGACACAGCCTGTAACCTAGCAAGTATAAATATCAGAAAATTTTATGATGAACACACTAAGACTTTTGACCTAAAAGGATTAACACACTTAACAGCTTTAATTCAAATTGTACTAGATACCACTATATATCAAGGACAATTCCCAACAGCTGAAATTGCTAGAAAATCCTTTATGTTTAGAACTACAGGACTCGGTATTGCAAACACAGGCTCAACCCTTATGGCAATGGCCATTCCTTATGATAGTGAAGAAGGAAGAAATGTATCGGCTGCTATTATGGGAATAGTAACTGGATATTCATATTATGTTTCTTCTCTTATGGCAGAGAAAGTTGGAGCTTTTCCAAAGTTTGAAATAAATAAAGAATATATGTTAAGAGTTATAAGAAATCATTCTAGAGCAGCAGGTGCTATGCTGGATGACTTTGAAGGATTAGATTATTCACCAATAAAGGTAGATCATGACCTTCTAGATAAACTTTCTTTAGCAAATTTATCTAAGGCTTTAAAAAATTCTTGGGAACTTGCATACTCACATGGAAAAGAAGTTGGGTATAGAAATGCTCAAGTAACTGTAATCGCACCTACTGGAACAATTGCACTAGCAATGGATTGCGATACTACCTCTATCGAACCATTCTTCTCTCATATAGTATGGAAGAACTTAAGCGGTGGTGGCTATATGAAGTTAGTTAATACTACTATAAAAACTGCTTTAGAAACTTTGGGATACAATAAAGAAGAGATGGATTCTATTATCTCCTATATAGATGGTACTGGCAGAATTGAAGATGCTCCATTCTTAAAGGAAGCTCATTATTCAATATTTGATACAGCCAACAAATCTCATGGAGGCTACAGATTTATTTCTCCATTAGGTCATGTTAAGATGGTTGCTGCTTTAACTCCATTTGTTTCTGGAGCTATTTCTAAGACTGTAAACTTACCAAATGATGCTACAGTTGAAGATTTTAAAGCTGTTCATGAAGAATCTTGGAAGCTAGGTGTAAAATGTATTGCCTTATACAGAGATGGCTCAAAGGTTTCTCAACCTTTAAATGTATCTTTAGATTCTGGTGAGAAGAAGCTTGAATCCATGACTTATAAGGAATTAATTGATTATGCAAAATCCTTAGAAAACAAACTAAAAAACATTCCTGCAGAAGCTGCTATTTCTGAAGAAATCATCCCTGAGGGACATCATAAAGTTAAATGCGGCAACTGTGGAAGTCAGCAAATAGTCCCTAATGGAACCTGCTCCCTATGCTTGACATGTGGATCTACTAGCGGATGTAGCTAATTATAAGAAAGAAGAAGTCTAATTTGTACTGACTTCTTCTTTTTCTTTTCTAAAATATATTAAATATTTACTCCATACTTAGATAGCTCGTCTCTTAAATCCTCAGCTCCTTTAAACACTATTCCATTAATTCCAAGCTTGTTGGCTGCTTCAATATTAATTGCAGTATCATCTATAAATATGGTTTCTTCTGCCTTCATGTTATATCTATCAAGTACTAACTTATAAATTTCTTCTTCTGGCTTAAGAAGCTTTTCTTTAAATGAAAATACTCCTCCATCAAAATGTTCAAAAAAGTCATGTTTCTTAGTGACATTTTCATGAGCTACTAGGTGAAAATTTGATAATATATATGTTTTATATCCCGCACCCTTAACTGCTTTTAATATTTCTACTGATTCCTCTATTGGCGTAAGAATCTCATACCAATTGTCCATAGCGAGTCTTATTAAATCTTCGTTTTCTTTACTTCTTTTACATAATACCTCGATTGCTTCTTCTTCAGTGATTGTTCCCCTATCAAGCATTGCCCATTCTTCACTTAGAAATACTTGATTAATTAATTCCTTAACCTTACTTTTTTCTATTCCCTTATTCATTAAATATTCTACCGGATTATAATCTAATAAAACATTTCCTAAGTCAAATATTATGTTCTTAATCATGCTATTTACCTCATCCTTTCACATAGATATATCTTAATTTATATTATATACTATAGATAGATTTAACGGGAGGATTTAATAATGCATACACTTAAAGCTTTAAATCTGCATCTATCAACTGAAGATATTGCTATAATTCAGTCTTCAGTACCAGAAACTCTAATAGACTATTTATTTAATGAAGTTCTAAATAACTATCTATCTTTTGACAAAGGACATGGAATTAATCACATTGTGACTGTAATTAAGTCTTCATTAAAGCTTTCAAAGTTCCATTCTGTAAAAATTCCAATGGTTTTAACTGTTGCTATATATCATGATCTTGGACTTAAATTTGATAGAGCTAAGCATCAAATACACTCAAAAGAAATCCTTATCCAAGATAAAAAGCTTGAAACTTGGTTCTTACCTGAAGAAATATTTATAATGGGTGATGCTTGTGAAGACCATAGGGCTTCAAATAACTACAAACCTAGAAATATATATGGACTTATTATCTCTGATGCTGATAGAACTACAGATATTGATGACATGATTACACGTTGCTATAACTATTCCAAAAAGCACTTTCCTGACTTAGATGAAGAAGAAACATACAATAGAGTTAAAACACACTTAAGAGAAAAATATGGTGATGGCGGGTATGCTAAATTATATTTACCTGAAAGTGAGAAAATAATAATGGAACCTATATATAGCGCTAGAGAAATATTATCAGATGATGATGAGTTTTATAAAGCATACCATAAGAAAATCTTTGATGAACAATAAAGCAAAGCTTGCAATAGGATTACCTTTTGCAAGCTTTTATTTTTTTATTATCTTGTAGTAATATTACTTTCTAGACTTTTTACTATTTCATCTGATTGAGCTTGATTAATTACACCTTTTTCAACTAGTTCCTTGAAAAAATCTCCTCTAGTCTTATGATGCTCTTTTAGATACGCCTCTCTTTGTTCTTTGCTCATATCCTTTAGTTTTTCTCTCTCTTCCTTTCTAGCTGCCTTTTTTTCTTTTGCATATGCTAGAATCTTATCCTCTTGATCTTGAGTTATCTTTGATTCCTTAACCAATTTATCAAGATTTTCTTTTAACTTGCCATGATGTTTTTTATTTAATACAGTTATAGTCTTAGTTTTTGTGCTTTTATCTTGTGTTGAAGCAGTTGATGCATATGCCTTAGTTCCTATGGATAGGGATATTGTAGCAGCCGCTACCCCCAATAGAACTTTTCTTTTGATACTTACTTTGTTCATTTGTTCACTCTCCTTAGAAAATAAATACATCCATATTCTTACCTAAAATAGAAAATTTATTTATATTATTTGAAATCAAATTTGAACTAACTGTTAATTAACTTCAAATGCAAATTATTTGCATTGATTCACATTTCCCATTAGTTTAAAATGAACAATATAATATTTTTGCGAGGTATTAATTATGAGTATTAAAATAGATGTTTTCTCAGGATTCTTAGGCGCTGGTAAAACTATGCTTATTAAAAAGCTTATAGAAGAATCTCTTAATAAAGAAAAAATAGCAATAATAGAAAATGAGTTTGGAGAAATAGGTATAGATGGCTCCTTTCTTAGGAATTCAAAAATCGAAATTACAGAAATAAGTGCTGGATGTATTTGCTGTAGTGTTTATGGTGATTTTAAAAAAGGAATACTTGAAGTTATAGATAAATATTCCCCTGAAAGAATAATAGTAGAGCCTTCTGGAGTAGCAAAACTTTCCGAAATACTTTCAGTTTTTAAGGAGCCAGACATACAAGAAAAAGTTTCATTAAACATGCTTATAACTGTCCTTGATGTAACTAAGTATGATTTATATATAAATAATTTTGCTGACTTTTATAAGGACCAAATAGTCAATGCTAAAACTATCATATTAAGTAGAACTCAAAACATTTCTAAAGATGATGTTTTATCACTTACTGAAAAAATTAAAAAGTTAAACTCACATGCCAGCATAGTTACAACTCCTTGGAGTGATGTACCTGCATCTTCAATTATTGACATAGCAGAAAACACAGAGGAAGTTCCTTTACTAAATAAAATAAATATATTAAAGAAGGATTTGGGGAAAGGCATCTTAAAGACTTCCACGGTAGCTGGAACCAAAGAAGCTTTTGAATCAATTGGAATAGAAACCCCAGAAGTTTACTCAAGAAAAAGAATTGAATCTATATTAAGTAGCTTAACTGACAACTCAAAATATGGACTAGTTCTAAGAGCTAAGGGAATTATTGAGGCTGATGAGGATAACTGGTTAGAATTTGACTATGTTCCAGGAGAATATGAAATTAGGAATTCCAGTGCAGATTATTCTGGAAGAATATGCGTAATAGGAAATCATCTTAATATAAATGAAATTAAAAATCTATTTACCTGTAAGGAAATATAAATATGAAATTTAAAACTGATATCGAAATAGTAACAGGGTTTATCGGATCTGGAAAAACCTATTTTATAAATTCACTTGTTAAAAATACATTACTAAAAATAGAAAAAATATTAATAATTCAATGTGAACAAGGCAATAGCAAAATAAAAGAGGATTTAGTTAGCTTCAAGAACATCACTATTCTAAACTATGATCCCACGGAACCTCTAGATAAAGATATCCTTAAAGAAATTATCTTAAAGCATCAAGTTCACAGAATAATAATTGAGTATAATGGCACTAGAAATTTGGCTGATTTATTAGAGATTCTTAATGAAAGAGAACTAAAGAAAATATCTAACGTTACTTCTATTTTCTTTATAGCAGATTGTACTACATATACGATGTTTTTAAACAATATGCCTACTCTAATACTGCCTAACTTGTATCACTGTAATTTGGTTGTTTTTAATAATAGTTCCAAAATGCCTAAAGATGAATTTAAATCTATTGAAAGACACATTTTGTCACTTAATAGAGATACATTTATATTAAGTTCAACTTCGAAGGATAGTTTAGAAAAAGACTTAAATGAAGAAGATTTCTTAGATGGAGGAATGCTTAAGTTATCTAGAATACTTACCAAGACCCTCTTGTCTAAATTTTAGTGTACATTAAAAGGGAGATAAAAAATTGGAATATAACTATAGTAACAATAAAAATGTCCTCACTACATTATCTAAATTAGCCATAATTCCGCTAATAATTTTAATAATTATATTAATGGTGAAATTTAAGATAACTTTAAACACAAGAACCCTAGCAAACTTTTCTGCAATATTTATAAGTATTGTATTAGAAGCCATGCCTTTTATTTTTATAGGTTCTCTAATATCATCACTTATTCAGATTTTTGTTTCTGAACAAACAATTGCTAGAATACTTCCTAGAAATCCTTTTTTAGCACTACTATGTGCTTCCTTACTAGGTATTTTCTTACCCATATGCGAATGTGGCATTATTCCAATCGCTAAAAAATTAATAAAAAAAGGCGTTCCTGTAGGGGTTGCTACAACCTTTATGATTTCTACTCCAATTATTAATCCAATAGTTCTTTTATCAACCTACTATGCTTTTGGAGGCAACTTGAAAATATTATCTGCAAGAGCTATTTTAGGCATTATTGCTTCTATTATAATTGGTTCATTAATCACAATAATAAATAAATCAAAAACAGATATTCTAAAAGAAACAGATTTTAATGATGATGATTTTTGTGGATGCGGGGTTTCTCATAATACCAGCAAAAAGAATCAATCAAAAATATCTTTGCTATTAGATACACTAACATCAGAATTTCTTGATATAAGTAAATATCTTATATTTGGAGCTATGCTATCTGCAACTTTCCAGGTTCTTGTATCTAGGAGTAGTTTAAATTATCTTGCAAATAACCTATTCTTATCTGTAATTGCAATGGTATTTTTAGCTTTTATTCTCTCTGTATGCTCCGAAGCAGATGCCTTCATTGCTGCAAGTTTTATTGGACAATTTACCACTGGTTCTATATTAGCATTTTTGATATTTGGCCCTATGTTAGATATAAAAAATACACTTATGTTAATTGGGGGATATAAAAGAACTTACGTGATTCCCTTGATACTATGCATAGTTATAATTTGCTCATTAATAGGGTTTGGACTAAATTTAATAGGATTTAAGGTGATATAAATGAAAAGATTTAATACTAATGAATTTTTAAAATTTTTAATATTTTTATTTCTATCCTTATTTCTTTTTAATCTAACCTCTACAGGCAAAATAAAGCTTTTTATAGCACCTAGAATAATAGTGTATCTAAATATCTTTCAGGTATTCTTAAGCTTACTTACTGTATATCAGTTTGGAAAGATATTTACCACCATAAGCAACAGACCTTCAAGCAAAGTTATAATTTTATTTATCTTCACTATACTCATAGGCTTTGGAGCTTCTCATGCTGGTATTGATACCACTATCGTAGACACTAAAGGTGTTAAAGCTGTAAATAAACTAGCTAATATTGCCGGACAAATGACGCCTGAAGAAAGGAAACGAAATTTACCCTTAAGTATAAATGATAATAACTTTGTTAATACACTCTCTGATGTCTTTCAACATATAAATGATTATAATGGCAGAGCTATAACCATAAGTGGTTTTGTCCACAAACAAGATGGACTTAATAATAATGAATTCATTATTTCAAGGCTATATATGAGCTGTTGTGCTGCTGATGCTCAGATTATTGGTCCTATAGGAAGACTTAGAGATTCCACTGAACTAAAAGAGGGTCAATGGGTTACAGTACAAGGAAAACTTTCTGCGAAAAGCCAAGCTACTGATGGGCAATTAACTACAACTCCAGTAGTAGTCATAGACTCAATAAATACTATCCCTAAACCTAATAGCCCTTATGTATATAATAATTAACCTCGTCTCTCCTTAAGGATATTTATTCAAATTCAAAAACCTATTCTTTCATTAAAGAATAGGTTTTTGAATTACTTACTTGTATATATTAAAAAGATTGAAATCTATCTTTACTTACTCCACAAACTGGGCACTTCTCAACATTATCTCCTAATTCAGTAAATCCACACACTGGACAAACATAGATGGTTTCACTACCTATATCTTTTCCTGACTTAGCTGAATCTTGAGCATCTTGAAATAACTTAGCATGAATTTTTTCTGCCTCTAAAGCATAATGGAAAGATCTTTGAGCATCTTTTTCCTCTTGAAATTTTGCAGTTTCAAGATAAACAGGATACATTTGATTAATTTCATGTAATTCACCATCAATTGCACCTTGAAGATTCTCAACAATATTTGTATGACCAAATACAGCCCCTGCAGCAACAGTATTATCTCCAACTTGATCTTTTAATACAGTAAAATGATTTTTTGCATGACATAACTCTGCATAAGCAACCCCTTTGAAAAGTCTACCTATATTAGGATATCCATCTTTTTCTGCAGCTTCTCCCCATATAAGGTATCTCATATGAGCCATACTTTCTCCACCATATGCTGAACGTAAAAAATCAGCAGTCATTGCATTGTTTAATGACATTAACTACACATCCTCTCAAAAATATTTACATGTATATTATTGATAATTAACAATAATTTCATTCATTACTTTTCTCTGTAAGAATAGTGACAATTTAATTTTATGATAATATCTCAAAACTATGCATTTGTAATAAGCCTAATTAATCCTTCTCAATTGTTGTGATCACATGTATTTATATGGTATAATTCCATTATTATTCCAATTTACTTATTTTTAAAGGCGGGTGAGAACTATGAAGAAAGTCATGATATCTTTAATTTCTTTATTCTTTATTTTCAATCTTATTTCTTGCGATAAGAAAGATAGCCAAGCTACTGTTACAGCCACTGATTCTGCAGCTTATTCTATTAAAGAAAGTAGCACCTGTAATGTTAGCATTGAACCTAAAATAGAACTTCTTTCTATAGTTCAATACTTAGCTGATGATCCTACAATTATAAAAGAAAACTTAAGTAGTGATAATGACAAATATAGCAAAGATATTGCTAACTACTTCTCAAAGTATAATGATGAGCCTGTAGTAACTTTATATAAAAAAATGCTTAAAACTGGATTTTCCTATAGTACTCCACCACAAGCTATGCTATATGTTGATGATAATCTTAAACTTTTAACTAATCTTACTTTACCTAGTGACGTAATTTCTGCTGCTGGAAATAAAAAAACACTGATTAAGTTTTTTGACTTACTATCGGATTTTAGAAAGAAATCTAGTTTTGATGATTTTTATTTAAGTCATATTGATTTATACAAAAAATTAGTTTCAACAGTAAAAGAAAAAGTTGATAAGCTAGGTTGCATTGATAAACTTATTGATTATTATGGATATAAACAAAATAGCTATAATTTTATTATAGAACCTTTATCTATTGGGGGATATGCCGCTCGAATCCCTTCAAAAAATGATAAGTTTGATTTATATGATTTTATGGTAATACCCAATGATGATGCTGAATTCTTTCAAATGGTAATTCATGAGTTCGGACATTCCTATGTTAATCCATTAACTGAAAAAAACATAGATGAAGTAAATAAATATAGTAACCTATTTACTCCTATAAAAGATGCTATGACTAAAGAACAGTATGGTTCTTGGGACTTTTGCGTAAATGAGCATATAGTTAGAGCCGTGGCATATAGAAATTTAGATACCAATTTTAGCTCAGGTATAAGCAGACGTTACATTAATATGGATACTAATCGTAAATTTATTTATCTTGATGCATTATCTGAAAAACTAAAAGAGTATGAGAATAATCGTAATAAATACAAAACTTTTAACGACTTTTACCCTAAGCTATTAGAGACTCTTAAGGAATTTTCTGATTCAAGTTCAACTAAAAAGTAATTATAAAAACTAATGTGAATGCCTGTGGTGTATATCTGGAGTGTGAGGGTGCTCATGCTCCATTTCTTTGTGTTCATGAACATGAGAATGGTAACCATCCATAGGAACTTCACCAAGTACATGACTATGTTCATGATGGCTGTCTGAATGATTATGTCTATGTTCGTGAACAATATATTCGTGTCTGTGCTTGTGTGCATGATCTTCTTTAAACAAAAGAAGTGTTCCTACAATCATAATAGGCAAAGAAACAATAAACATAATACCAGGCGCTTCCCTAAATAAAACAAATGATAGAATTGCTCCAATGAACGGTGCAGTTCCAAAGAATGTACTAGTTCTTGCACTTCCTAAACTTCTCATTGCTAATACAAACAATACTAAGCTTACTCCATAACTAAAACAACCTAATATCATAGCCTTTATTATAGTAATTATATTGGGGAAAGGACTATGTATCATAAATCCAAGCAACAAGGAAAAAGAACCTGCACCTAATCCTTTAATTATTACAATGGTGAATGGATTTTTAGCTGATATGTTCCTAGTAAAATTATTATCTATACCCCAACAAACACATGCACCAATTATCCCTAATGCCCCATGTGATATTCCCCATTGATTACTAAAATCCCATGACAATAATATACTTGCACTTGTTATGCATAGTATTGCTATCCACATTCTTTTGGTAATCCCTTCTTTAAAAAACATAACTGCAATTAGAGTAGTTGCTATTCCTTCAAAATTCAATAATAGTGACGCTGTAGACGCAGGTGTAACCTTCAGGCTTGTCATTGAAATTATTGGTGCCATAACACCTCCAAAAACAACTGCCCCTATTAGCCATAAAATGTCCTTTTTTGATAATGGAGCTTCTTTCAAATCTTCATCTTTTCCCCTAAACATAATTGTTTGATATATAAACAAGCCTATTCCACTTCCTAAATATAAAAATGCTGCAAGTGGTACTGGAGCTACATCCCCTAAAAGTATTTTTGCAAAAGGTGAGCTTGCTCCGAATAATACTGCTGCTAACAATGCTTGAATTATTGGATATTTTTTTACATTGTCCATTGCTTAACTCCTTTAGCTATTCTAGTAAAATTAGGGTTATATAACTGCTTATCGCAATTATATAACCCTATTACCATTATACATCAATCTTAGAAATAAATTTAGCTTAATTCATGAATAAATAATCCACTTCTAAGTTTTGGTTCAAACCAAGTAGACTTAGGTGGCATTAACATCTCTGCGTCAGATACTGCAAAAAGTTCAGTTATTGATGTAGGATACATTGAAAAAGCTACCTTCATATCACTGTTTACTCTCTTCTCTAATTCCTTAAGTCCTCTTATTCCACCTACAAAGTCAATTCTCTTATCTGTTCTTATATCTTTTATGTTTAATATAGGATTTAATAGATTATTCTCAAGTATAGCAACATCTAATCCCATTACTGGATCCTTTGAAAGTAATTCTGCTTTTGCTGAAAGCTTATACCACTCATTCTCAAGATACATTCCAAATGTTCCTTTTTCTGTTGGTTTGTATGCTTCCACTCCTATTTTCTCAACAGTAAAAGCCTTTGAAATTTCATCTAGGAACTCATCTTTGGTATAGCCATTTAAATCTTTTACCACACGGTTATAGTCTAAAATCATTAATTGGTCATGAGGGAATAACACTGAAAGGAAGAAATTAAATTCTTCATCTCCAGTATATCCTGGATTTTCTTCTCTTCTTTTTAATCCAACCTTTACTGCTGAAGCAGTTCTATGATGACCATCTGCTATATATATGCTATCTATTTTTCCAAAAGCTTCAGAAATAATCTTTATATCTGCTTCTCCATCAATCTTCCAAACTGCATGTCTAATGCCATCTGGTGAAACAAAGTCATAAATAGCTTTTTCTTGTTTTATCTTATTTACAACATTATTTATTTCTTCTTGAGAACGGTAAGCTAAAAATATAGGACCTGTTTGTGCATTACATATATCTACATGATTTATTCTATCAAGTTCTTTATCTTCTCTAGTTTTTTCATGCTTTTTTATTGTGTTATCTAGATAATCATCAATTGATGCACATCCTACTAGACCTGTCTGAGAACGACCATTCATAGTAAGTTCATATACATAGTAACAGTTTTCCCCTTCTTCTACGAATATTCCATCTTCCTTCATTTCCTTAAGTATATCTCTTGCCTTCTCATATACTTTCTTATCATATGGATTAAAGTCTTTATCAAACTGTGTTTCTGCTCTATCAATTTTCAAAAAAGACAAGGGTTCCCTTACTACTTCTTCTAACGCCTCTTCACGATTATAAACATCATAAGGAAGTGCTGCTACCTTATCTGCCACATCTTCTCTAGGTCTTATACAATTAAATGGTTTAATAGTTGCCATCTTAAATCCTCCTAATAACTCAAGGGGAACAAAGTTACTTGTCCCCTTAGAATATAAACTATTTAATAATTCTTACTTTAACTACTCCGCCAATTTCTTGAATCTTCTTAGCTATTTCTACTGTAGCAGGTGATTCTATATCAAGCATGGTATATGCCCATTGACCTCTACTCTTATTAATCATATCTGAAATATTAATATTTTCATTTGCTAAAGTTGATGTGAATTGACTTAACATGTTCGGAATATTTTTATGATTTATTGCAATACGACCTGCTTGAGTACAAACTCCCATATCGCAATTTGGATAATTAACTGAATTTTTGATATTTCCATTTTCAAGATATTCCATTAATTCTTTAACCGCCATAACCGCACAGTTATCCTCTGACTCATTTGTAGAAGCTCCTAAGTGAGGAATAGCAATTACGCCTTGATTTCCAGCAACCTTTGGATTTGGGAAATCTGTTACATATCTATTTACTTTACCTGAATTTAATGCTTCTATCATATCATCATCATTTACTAAAGAGTCTCTCGAGAAGTTTAATATCTTAACTCCATCTTTCATGATTTCAAAAACTTCTTTATTAAACATTCCCTTAGTGGTATCTGTTAATGGAACATGCACAGTTATATAGTCACATTCTCTGTATATTTCTTCTAATGACTTACTATGCTTAATATCTCTTGAAAGATTCCAAGCTGCATCTACAGAAATAAATGGGTCGTAACCATATACCTCCATGCCTAGTCTATTAGCAGCATTTGCAACTAATACACCTATAGCTCCAAGTCCTATTACCCCAAGCCTTTTCCCTTGAATCTCTACTCCAGCAAACTTTGATTTATTCTTTTCTACTAATTTTGCTACTTCTGGCTCTTCTTTCACTGAACCAACCCAGTTTACTCCCCCGACTATATCTCTAGATGCTAGAAGAAGCCCTGCTATAACTAGTTCCTTTACTCCATTTGCATTAGCTCCAGGAGTATTAAATACTACAACTCCCTTTTCAGCACATTTATCTAGAGGAATATTGTTAACTCCTGCCCCTGCTCTAGCAATTGCTTCTAAGGATTCAGGTATATCTAAATCATGCATACTTGCACTTCTAACTAGTACTGCATCTGCTTCATTAAAATTATCAACCTTCTCATATTTATCTGAAAATATATCCAAACCAATATTAGCTATTGGATTTAAACAATTAATTTTAAACATTATAGCACCCCTTAATTCTTTTACTTATTTTCTTCTTCAAATTTCTTCATGAATTCAACCAACGCCTTAACACCTTCTATTGGCATAGCATTATATATACTTGCTCTCATTCCACCAACACTTCTATGTCCTTTTAAGTTCTCAAAGCCTGCAGCTTTAGCTTCTTTTACAAACTTAGCATCTAATTCATCTGAACCAGTTACAAAAGGAACATTCATTAATGAACGGTCTTTCTTCACAACTGTTCCCTTAAACATACTGCTTGAATCAAGGTAGTCATATAATATTGCAGCCTTTTCTTCATTAATTTTCTTCATTGCGTCTAGGCCGCCTTTATTTTTAATCCACTGAAATACCTTTCCGCATATATATATTCCATATGCAGGTGGAGTATTATAAAGTGAATTGTTATCTGCATGAATTTTGTATTTTAACATTGTTGGAGTTCCTGGTAATACATCATCTGTAATTAAATCTTCTCTAATTATTACAACAACAACTCCTGCTGGTCCTATATTTTTTTGAGCCCCAGCAAATATAAGTCCATATTTACTTACATCTACAGGTTCAGATAAAATATCTGATGACATATCCGCAACTAATATCTTATCTCCTGTATCTGGCAAATCATTATATTTAGTTCCATAGATTGTATTGTTATGGCATATATACACATAATCTGCATCATCAGAAATCTTTAAATCTTTTAAATCAGGTATATATGTGAATGTCTTGTCTTCAGAAGATGCTAGCACGTTGATTTTTCCATATAACTTTCCTTCGGATATAGCCTTCTTAGCCCATTGTCCTGTGTTAATATGATCTGCAACTCTGTTTTTCATGAGATTCATTGGAATCATTGCAAATTGTTGTGATGCACCACCTTGAAGGAATAATACCTTGTAATTATCAGGAATATTCATAAGTTCTCTTAATGTTTTTTCAGCATCCCCAATAATACCTTCAAACGCTTTCGAACGATGGCTCATTTCCATTACAGACATACCAGTTCCTTTGTAGTCTAACATCTCCTCAGCTGCTTCTTTAAGTACTTCTTCTGGTAATACAGCTGGACCCGCAGAAAAATTATATACTCTTGACATTTATAAAAGCCCCCTTTTATTTTTTACATTTTGCCTAGCAGCAAACCCCTCTATATTTCATAATATTTCAAGGTTTTATCCGTGCTTAAACACAAATGTTATTTTGAAAATTTAATATTTTATTTGTAATTCTACTACTTTTTATATTTTAAAACAATGGTTTTATTATTAAATTTATCTTAAATCGGTTCATTTAGTGATATTTTATAAATTGATATTTTACATTTCTAATTACCATAAATAACTATATTATTTTGTAAATTTCACAATAAAAATAGTGATTTAAAGGCTTATTATTTAATATTCCTTCAAATCACTATCAAACTAATAAAATCTTAAATTAATCTATAAGGATTTTAATATAAATAAAACTTAATTCTCATTTTGACTCATATCCTTATCACAACATTCCTTGTTACACTGACTACTTTCATAACTTTGACAATTTAAACAACTTAATCTTGAACTACAATAAGATACTGGCCCTAATTCTACTGGAGAATAATCATGACAGCTTCTAGCTACAGAGCTTAAGTCTTGAAATAAATCATAATTCATACTATCTTCTCCCTTCTAATTCCTATTAATAATAGTAATATAGGAGTAAGCATCCTTAAGGCAACTACCTTTTTCATATTCAATACAATTTTTACAAGTTGAATAAACTTCCCTCATGCTAATAGACGGCAAAATTGTATTCGGAAAAAAGTCAGGACATAACTCTCCACTTATTGAGGATAAATGAGATTTATTCATATCATCTCTCCTTACAAATTTATATTACCTCTATTATTTTGTGCAGTATCTTAACCTTTATACCTGATATATTTTGGAATATTTTTCATCTAAATAATCAATAAAGTATTTAGGATTCAGCTTTTCACCTGTTACCTTTAAAAGTAATTCCATCGGAGAATATACTGCTCCATGAGTATGAATTTTTTCTTTTAACCATTTTGTTATTGGTTTAATATCTCCTTTTTCTAATAGCTCTTTATAATTAGGAATATCTTTCTTCATTGTGTTTAGAAATTGAGCTCCATATAAGTTTCCTAATGCATAACTTGGAAAATATCCAAATGATCCATCTGACCAGTGCATATCCTGAAGAATTCCTTCTGAATCATTTGTCGGCTCTACACCTAAATATTCCTTATATTTCTCATTCCAAAGTCTAGGTAAATCACCTGTGTCTACCTCACCATTAAAAATAGCTTTTTCTATTTCATATCTTATAATCACATGTAATGAATAAGTCAACTCATCTGCTTCTGTTCTTATTAAAGATGGTTCAACCTTATTTACACATTTATAAAATGTTTCAAAATCCAAATTCTCTAGATTAGCAAAAGATTGTTTTATTTTATTTTCAAATAAAAAGTTTAAAAATTCTTTACTTCTTCCTACAATATTTTCATAAAATCTTGACTGAGATTCATGTACTCCCATTGATGCTCCTTGCGCTAACCAAGTTCCATTAAGCTCGTCACTTATACCTTGTTCGTATATTCCATGCCCACCTTCATGTATTGTTGAAAATAATGCTGATAGAAGTTCCTCTTCATAATAATGAGTAGTTAATCTAACATCTTTATTTGAAAAATTAGTTGTAAAAGGATGTACGCTTTCATCTAGTCTTCCTGCATTCATATCAAATCCAATTAAATCAAGCGAAAAAAGACTCAGCTCCTTTTGTAGCTCTCTTGGATAGGAATCTTTAATTACACTTGAATCTATCTTAATATTACTCTTTTTAATCTTTTTAAGTAAACCTACTAGTGCATCTCTAAGCTCTCCAAAAACTCCATCCAATACTTCCACTGTAATTCCCTTTTCATACTTATCTAAAAGTGTATTATATTTATGTTCTTTAAAACCCCAGTATCCTATGAACTCTTTTTGAAATTCAATTATTTTTTCTAGATATGGTTTGAATATTAAGAAATCATTCTTCTCCTTTGCTTCCTCCCAAGCAACTTCAGACTTGGATGCAAGAATTACAAATTCCTTATATCTTTCTACTGGAATTTTCTTTGTTTCTTCATATTCCTTCTTTAAGGTTTCAACCATACTTTTATTAACCTTATCAAGCTTTTCTAAAATAGGCTCAAAATAATCTATGAATTCTTTAAGTTTTTGGGACGTTTGAAGGTTAAATAACTGTTCAGAAAGATGTGCAACTACTTCTGATCTTCCTTCCACAGCCTTCTTTGGCATCATAACCATCTTATCCCAATAAATTAAATCTAATGCCTGCTTAGTATTTTCCATTACTTTTATATAATCTTTTAATTCTAATAACTTAAGTTCAATACCCTTTTCCATACCTTACTCCTCTATAGTCAATATTGACTCTGTTTCTCTACAATATTTCACACATAAACACTGTCCTAAATTTCTTGGACATTCATAGCATAGACACGTTGTATCTCCACTACATGTTCCTTTTTTGAACTCTGGACAATGTTCACAATTGAATCCGCTTCCTCTAGTCACAGAACCATTCCTTTCTCTTATAGATTTATAACCTAATTATATCACTTAAATGCTATTCAAAGAACTTTACATAAATAAAAATAGATACAGCAGTATATGGTTTTTCACGTTATATATGCCATCTCTATTTCTATAATTACCCTATAATTAAATTTTAGTCCGGACCATAAAAAGTTAAGGCAGCTATATTTATCTCACATATAAATATAGCTCCAAAGTTGTACAATCGCTTAAAAATAATTCGTATCAAATTTATATTCAATACCTCTTATTAAATTCTCAATTTAAATTTAACCAAAATAAATCTTTTCTAAATTATTTATCACAAGGTTGCCATGGCTTAACCAAGTGTACTTTATTCCTTTGGGGGCAGAATAAGTATATAATTTTTTCTGGATCCTTGTTTTTTTCCTCGAGGTAAACTAGAAAGAAAAAAGCGCTTAATAGAGTTATTGCTCTATCAAACGCCTTCGTTCAATCTGTTATACTTTTATTATATTGCCATTATAAAATAAATCAATCCCTTTTTTTATAATTATGTTTTTTTAAATTTAGTCTGTGTTTTTTTACTACCTTGTTAAAAATATCCACCTTTTTTTATTCTTTGTCTTTTAGATAACACCTTTTAAGTTGTAATCTATAAAATACTACAGAAGCAATAATCACAACAATATTTATTGGTAAATTCATGTTATTAAAACTATGTGGCGAGAGTACTAATACCAACAAATCGAAAATTACTAATAAAGAAAATGAGCCAACAAAAGCCATCATTAAGAAAACTATCTTTATAGTCCAGGAAAAATAAAAAAGATTTTTTATCTTTTCAGACTTTAGCTTTCCAAATATTAAGTAATCTACCCAAAACAAAAGTATGCCTGCTATAAAAAGTAGAAATACCGAAATTATTTGATTGCTGAAAGGTTGAAGCTCTATCCTCCAATCAAATGTTAAGGATAATGCAAAATAATCAACCATTATACTTCCTATCATATCTAGTAACCATTTTAATGGCCATAAATAACTACTCAATAACATTTTAAAAAGACCAAAAAATAAAAATAAACAGTATTCAATACATGGAACGAAAATTATTGCTAAAATCTTGTTTTTAACGAGCATAAAGGATAAAAAAATCCCTCCACAAGATACTATGGAAATTGCTAGTGCTAATAGAAAGAATATAAATATATTGTAACCATTAATACCTAATGACTGAAAGTCTTGTCTTTTCACCATATAAACTATTATCTTAAATAGAAATACAATTATTATACTTGTACTAGTAATACCTATCAAGGTACTTACTTTAGTGAAAAAGACTTCTTTCAAATTATACTTTTCTTCTTCTATGCTTGAGACTAAACTGTCCATATCTCTTAATATAAAACATGTTAAAAACCCATAAATTAAATATAGAATACAACTTTTAAAAGGTGCTAATGAAAAATATTGTTTTATTACCTCCTCTGAATTAGTACCATGGTTCTTGTATTGAATCATTTGGTGCATATTGGTTAAAAAAAGAAATACTATTGTCATTAAAATAACACCCCAAAGTATTATCTTCTTATCCTGATTCAACAACTTCTGGTTTATTAATTTTTTCATTAAATTCCTTCCGTCAATAATTGCTTCTATATATTGTATTAGCGTTATTAAATTTTTATTTATTTTTTGTAACACATTATTTGTATACACATATACTAATGTTATATAGGAATACTCTTTAATTCCTTACTTTACACCTCTAATATTTTTTGTTTTGAATACCTCAAGACTCCCATCTATAACATAAGGCGTGTAAAAAAATCGCAAAGATTTTTTTATGCGTCTTTGTTAGATTCGAAAGAATCACAAAAAAAGGTGAAATATCTCTCTAATATATTGAGATATTTCACCTTTTTATTAACTTTAAAAGAATAGTTTAAATACTATCATAACTATTACCCCTGGAATACCAAAGAAGCCTGCTACTAAAGCTGTTACAATATTCACTCCAATATTGATTCCAAATGGCCCTCCTATAAAATTAACTACTACTAGGAGTAAAACTCCTAATATGCCATTAATTATTAATTTTCCAAGCATCTTAATAGGCCATGCAAATACCTTAAATAATATTACTAATATTATTAAGCTTATTATTCCGTAAAAAATTTCTACTGGAAACATATCCCATACCCCCATTTATTTATTCAGCTAACCCTGAACTTTTCTCTACTACATAAGCATTATCTACTTTTGAATTGTTATCCTTTGCTTCTCTCAATAAGAAATCTAGTCTTTTTCTAGCAACTTCTTCAGAATAAATTGCAATTTCTATAAGTTTAGGATCACTTACACTTTCAAACATACTTTCTGCAACCTTAATATCCTTTACGGCTTGTTCAATATCTTTAATCAAAGAAACTTCATTGGTTACCTTCTTTTTCAATAATGATTCTAGAATAAATTTCCTATTCATATAACCCCTCCAATAATTTATATTCAAATTATTGACTGAATTTATATGAGATATTCATTTAAGTTGAAAATTTAGATTTCTTTTCTTCCCTCTAGTGCCTTAGATAAAGTTACCTCATCAGCATAATCTAAATCCCCACCTACTGGTATACCTGCAGCTATTCTTGTTACTTTAACATCCAACGGTTTAAGTATCTTGGATATGTACATCGCTGTAGCTTCACCTTCTATGTTAGGATTTGTAGCAACTATAACTTCTTTTACATCGGAATTCATTCTTGCAACTAATTCTCTAATTCTAATATCCTGCGGTCCTCTTCCTTGCATTGGAGATATATTGCCATGTAAAACATGATATACCCCATTAAACTCTTTAACCTTTTCCATAGTCATAATATCTTTTGGTTGCTCAACCACACATATAACTTGTTTCTCTCTGTTAGGATTTGAACATATGGCACAAGGATCTTTATCTGTGAAATTCCCACAAATAGAACAATATTTAATAGTTCCTCTTGCCTGTACTAATGCTCTAGCAAATTCTTTTACTTCCTCTTCAGGTAAGTTAAGTATATGTAACGTTAACCTTTGCGCGGTTTTTTGCCCTACGCTAGGCAACTTTGCAAACTCTTCAATAAGTTTCTCTATAGCAACTGGATAGAAATCCATAATTTCATAACTTCCTTTCTGTATTATTATAATCTAATATTTTAAATTAATTCTTTATATAAAAACTTTTTTATCACTCATAATGGAGAACTTTAAAGGATTATAAAAAAATCGTCAAGGCGATTGTGAGCCGTCGATTTTTTTCTCGCATCTGCCTTTCCAAACGCATGTGAGGAAAAATTGGCAGGCGACTAATTCTGTTTTTTACTCATTAGGAGATTCTAGTAAGCTTTTAAATTATAATTCAAGCTTATAATGTTATCCAGAATATTATAATTCTATAAATCCTAATGAGTAAAATAGGCATACAGATACACCTGTATGCCTATAGTTAATTAAAATAATCCTGGCATATTCATGCCACCAGTTAATTTTCCCATTTTACTACTTGTTTCTTCATCAGCTTTTTTCATCGCTTGATTTACAGCACTAAGTACTAAATCTTGAAGCATTTCTACATCATCTGGATCTACTACTTCTGGTTTTATCTCTATGTGAGTTACTTCCTTTTTACCATTAACTTTAACTAGAACGGCTCCCCCTCCAACTGTTGCTTCGAATTCAGCTACTTCTAATTCTTTTTGCATTTCTTCCATTTGTTGTTGAAGTTTTTGAGCTTGCTTCATTAAATTATTCATATTTCCAAGTCCGCCGCCTGGAAAACCACCTTTTGCCATGTGATACCCTCCTTAAATTTTATCTATTCATTATTATATATTATATTATTTGATTTTGCTATATATATATAATCTCTTAAAATTTCCTAATTGTCCGCTTTAAAAACATCTCTGCTTAATTGGTTCGACCCTAAGATGTTTTTAAGGAGGAGAATTAGCCGAAATCTTTAGATTATATATAATCTAGAGGTTTTTTTAATAAAACTTAATTTATAGGTATCATAAAATCGTGGCTCTTAACGATTTTATGGAATCTATAAATTTTAGTTGCTTTAAAAACCTCAAAAATTTCCTAATTGTCTAGAGTTTTTAGTTCAACTATCAATTTATACATGCCAGAATGAAAGTTGCCAGAAGCCGCAACTTTCTAATTGCCAGAAGCCGCAACTTTCAAACAAGTATAAATTGAGTTTCACAATTAAAACTCTCTATTCATCCAAAATCTCTAAAGCTTCTTCCCCTATCGTTTCTCTAAGTATATCTTCAGTATTTTTTTCTGTACTTTCCTTACTAATTATTGTGTAAACTACCTTAACTCCATCCTTTAGTATCTCACTAAACACTTCATTAACGATTTTAGAGTTTTCAAGCTGTTCAAGTCTTTTCTTGTTGAATGCATATTCATCATCATATAGAATTTCAACCACACCATTTTTACAAGCTACCGGTTTTCCTGTTGATAATGATGCATATATTACCATTGCTCTTCTAGCCTTAAATCTCTCTAGAATATCTCTCCAGTATCTTTTTACATCGTCTAAAGTAACTTTTGAATCTTCATTAAAGCTGTGAGTAATAGTTGCTTCTCTTTGAACTTCTTGCTTCCTCATAGTCTTTTGGTTTTTCTCCGGTTCTATCCCCTGAGTTTCATCCTGTGGTTTAGAAGCTACTGTAACCTTTCCAGATCTTAATGCTTCTTCTAATCTATTTATTCTTGCTAATAGAGTTTCCTTTGACATATCAAACTCTATTTTACACATTTTTATAGTTGCTAACTCAAGATATATTCTAGCTTGCTTACTAGCCTTAGAATTTTCCTCTGCTTCTTGAAGAATTCTGACATCCCTCATAATTTCTTCATATCTTAGTCTTTCTCCCTGCGCCTTTAGTAGCTCGATATTTTCTTCTGACATATCTAATATTTCTTCAGGATTATTTGTAACCTTTGTCATTAGAAGATTTCTAAAATGGCTAGTTAAGTCCTTAATAAAAAGTCCTATATCCTTACCTGAAAGTACTATTTCTTCAATAGTCCTCATAGACTTCTCTATATCTTTTTCAATAATTGAACTGGTGATTTTAAACAAATACTCATTGGTTACAAGACCAAGCATTGATACTAGCTGTTCATAATCGACCTTCCCATCCCCCATAGAGATAGCCTGATCTAATATACTTAATGAATCTCTCATTGCTCCATCCGAAACTCTAGTAATAAGGCTCAAACTCTTATCATCAGCAAAAACACCTTGTTCTTTAACAATCTTCCTAAGCCTAGCAATCATATGCTCATTAGAAATTCTTTTAAAATCAAATCTTTGACATCTAGAGAGAATTGTTATAGGTAACTTTTGTGGATCTGTTGTTGCCAAAATAAATATTACATTACTTGGGGGCTCTTCTAATGTTTTTAAAAATGCATTTACTGCACCAGTCGTTAACATGTGAGCTTCATCCATTATGTAAATCTTATATTTAGCTTCTTGTGGTGGATATTGAACTTCATCAATAATATCTCTAATATTCTCTACCTTATTTCTTGAAGCAGCATCCATTTCATTTATATCTATAGCTAAACCTGCATTTATTTTCTTACACATTTCACATTCATTGCAAGGCTCACCATCCACAAGGTTTAAACAATTTAAAGCCTTTGAAAATACCTTAGCAGTTGAAGTCTTACCTGTTCCTCTTGTCCCGCAAAATAAGTAAGCATGCGCTATTCTATTTGTTAATATCTGATTTTTTAGGGTAGTAGTTATATGCTCTTGCCCAACAACATCCTCAAATTTTTGTGGTCTCCACTCTCTATATAATGCTCTATAAGCCAAGGAACTCACCTCATCTTCTATTTAAACTACTTAATATTATATCATTTTTAGCTATTAAAATAACTATTTATTATAACTAAATATTTAACTATGCTATAATATTATTAAATCTTATTTAGAGGTGAATTTATGACGACACATTTTATATCTAAAACAGATAAATTATTTAAAGATACACTAAATGACATTATTACTAATGGAATAAGTACTCAAGGTCATAAAATAAGACCACAATATAAAGACGGTACGCCAGCACACACAATATACATAAACCAAGTTGTAGAAAAATATGATATATCTAAAGGAGATTTTCCCATAACCACACTTAGACCAATCGCTTGGAAGTCTAGCATCAAAGAGATTTTGTGGATATATCAAAAAGCTTCAAATGAACTTTCCGTATTAGAGGAAATGGGAATTACTTGGTGGGCCGATTGGGAAATCAATGGTACTAGAACTATTGGACAAAGGTATGGTGCTACTGTAAAAAAATATGACTTAATGAATAAACTTTTAAATGGCTTAGAAAATGAGCCTTATACTAGAAGACATATTATAGATTTATATCAGTATGCAGATTTTGAAGAAACTGCCGGCTTGTATCCTTGTGCATTCCTTACAGTTTGGTCTGTTAGAGGAGAGTATCTTGATGTAACTCTTCATCAAAGAAGTTCAGATTATTGCACTGCTGGTCATATAAATAAAATTCAATATGTTGCATTAATGATGATGGTAGCAAGACATGTTGGTTTAAAGCCTGGTGTGTTTATGCATGTTGTTGATAACCTACATATTTATGACAGACATATAGATCAGGCAAAAGAATTAATCGCTAGAACACCTAGTAGTAAACAACCTAAACTAATACTTAAAGAAGGTAAAACAAACTTCTATGACTTTACTATAGATGATTTTGAAATGCTTGACTACGAACCGGTTAAACCACAATTAAAGTTTGAATTAGGGATATAGCAATTAACATAATAAACTACAAATTAAGATTAAGTGTATACTAAGTTTCTTTAACAAAGGAATATTTATATAAACTTTAAAATATAAGAATACTAAGAAACTTAAGAATTTATTGAACCAATAGAAGGAGGTTTTATATCATGCTTTCCATAATAGTAGCAGTAGCTGAAAATAATGCTATTGGTAAAAATAATGACTTACTTTGGAGATTACCTAGTGATTTAAGAAGATTTAAGGAGATTACTTCTGGTAAAACTATCATTATGGGTAGAAAAACTTTTGAATCATTGCCTAAAGTTTTACCTAATAGACATCACGTAATTTTAACTAGAGATAATGATTTTTCTGTAGATGACCCTCAGGTAGAAGTTGTTAACTCCTTAGATGCTGTAGTTGAAAAATATCACCACTCAGAAGAAGAAGCTTTTATAATTGGCGGCGGAGAAATTTACTCAGCATTCTTACCTTATTCAAACAAGTTGTATCTTACAAAGGTATTTAAAGATTTCGGTGCAGATACTTTTTTCCCAAGTATAAACGAAAATGAGTGGACGCCAGTATTAGAGAGTAAAGTTTTTGAAGAAAATAATTTAACATATCAATTTACTGACTTAGTTAGAAAATAAACAATAGGAGGCGGGTGATGTTATCATCCGTCTCCTATTGTTATTAATATTAATTACTTTTAAAAATTTAATTTAATAACTATTTTATATCAACATTTGTCTTTAACACTCCATTATATATGGTATATACAACATCACTCACAAATACCGCTAATTCCTCTGGACTTTCTTCCATACCAGTTCTAAGCCATTTTTGTATAATACCTAACTGAGCTGATGCTGCAACAGCACCTATATATTTCAATTTAATTTCACCCACAAATTCTACTTCTACATTTTTTATCAACATACTTTCAATGAAGTTTTTAAGTTTCATCTGAAAATTTAAATCCCCATTAGCTCCTAATAAAACTTTCATGAAGTCAGAATTTTGCTTTATGTAAGCATACACAAAATTGAAAACCTGCAGTAAATTTTCTTTTTTTGAAAGCAACTTAAAATCCCTAGGATATTTTTTAGATATACTTTCTGCTAGATTAGTGAATTCTTTTAGGAATTCATCTTCTTTTTGCTCTAGCAGGTCATACTTATCTTTATAATGCAGGTAGAATGTCCCCCTATTAATATCTGCTTCTTCTGTTAAATCTTTTATGCTTATCTTATCAAAACCTTTTTCTATCATTAGCTTTATTAAAGCATCTTCTAACAGTTTTTTAGTTTTACTACTTCTTCTATCCATATAACTTCTCCTTAAAAGTAAGATAATGAACACATACATATTATTTGTCTATTAATGAACAATAGTATCTATGGTGATTATTGTTCTTTATCATAGCTTAATTATAATAGAAGTATGAGAAACTAATCAACACATTGTTAATTTATAGCGTTTTGGGTTACTTATATGAGACCCTACAATAGGAGGATAAAAATGGATGTTGTAAGAATTTCAAATTTAGTTAAGAAATATTCTAATATTACTGTTCTAAACAATATAAATCTTACCCTTAATGAGGGTGAAATTATTGGTTTCATTGGCCCTTCTGGTTCAGGAAAAACTACCCTTGTAAAATCCATAATAGGTATGGAAAAAGTAGATACTGGATCTATTGAGCTATTAGGCAAAAGAATTCCTAACTTAAAGGTTTTAAATGATATTGGCTATATGGCACAATCAGATGCTTTATATGAAGAGTTAACTGGAAAAGAAAACTTAGAATTTTTCTGTAAATTATACAGGCTATCTAAAAATCAAATTAAATCCCGAATAGAATATACTTCAAAGCTCGTTAATCTTGAAAATGAATTATCTAAAAAGGTAAGTAATTATTCAGGGGGTATGAAAAGAAGGCTCTCTCTAGCAATTTCTTTAATACAAGATCCTAGACTTCTTATATTAGATGAACCTACTGTTGGCATTGACCCCAAGTTAAGATTTAGTATATGGGAAGAATTAAAGGCTTTAAAATCAGAAGGCAAAACAATAATATTAACAACTCATGTTATAGATGAGGCTGAAAAATGCGATAAATTAGTTTTAATAAGAGAAGGAAATATTATTGCAACTGGAAGTGTGGACGAACTAAAGCAACAATTTAAAGTAAATACAGTAGAAGAAATATTTCTATAAAGGAGGCCATTTATATGATAATACTTGCATTAGTAAAAAGAATTATAATACAAACACTCAGAGATAAAAGAACCTTAGCCCTTATGATGATTGCTCCTTTAATTCTCTTAACCTTGGTAAACTTTTTATTTAATTCAAATAATAAATCCGTACTGAATGTTGGCGTATATGATACTAGCGAGAGCTTTAATAAAGATCTAGAGGCAGCTGATATAAAAATAATAAAATATGATGATAATGCAAATGTAAAAGATACAATAACTACCGATAATTTAAAAGCTTTTATTAGTAAGGATAATGACAAATTAAGTATAACTTACGAAAACAGCACTCCCTCTGATAGCGCGCAAATAAAAGCTAAAGTTCAAGGCACTCTTGCAAAGGAACAACTAGAAGTTTTGTCCTCTAAAGTAGCCCAAGTAAGTGGTAAGACTAACATGCAACAAAAGGCCATTTCAGTAGAAAATAGTTATGTGTATGGAGATGAAAATTTATCTTTCTTTGATACACTTAGTCCTATATTGATAGGTTTCTTTGTATTCTTCTTTGTATTTTTAATATCAGGAATATCTTTATTAAAAGAAAGAACTTCAAAAACTTTAGAAAAGTTGTTATCAACACCAATCAAAAGAAGTGATATAGTGTTTGGTTATTTATTAGGATATGGAATATTTGCAATCATTCAGACAGTTATAGTCGTACTCTTTTCTATATATGTACTAAACATAAGAATGGAAGGTAATATTTTTCTAGTACTGCTTACTAATATCATTATAGCTTTTGTTGCTCTATCTTTAGGAATATTGCTGTCAACCTTTGCTAATTCAGAATTTCAGATGATGCAATTTATTCCTATTGTGGTTATTCCTCAAATATTTTTCACTGGCTTAATACCTATAGAAACCATGTCAAATTGGCTTCAATATATTGCACATGTTATGCCATTATATTATGGGGCACAATCATTGCAGGGAATAATGATTAAAGCATATACTTTTAGTGATTTACAATTTTATTTATCAATTTTACTTTTGTTTGCTGTGGTATTTTCAATACTAAACATATTAGGTTTGAAGCGATATAGGAAGATTTAACTCTATGCTATTTATGGTCATTTAGAAAAAGTTTAGGGATAGGGGCCTATCGTGCCCTTATCCCTAAAATAATATATTACTTTTCTCTTTCTAAATCTACAACAATCTCTTTTTTAGTCTTTTTATCTGTATCATCACAATTAATATATAGTTTAAGATTATTTACATTATCAAACTTTGTTATACTATAGTTTGTACTCGCTATAGTGTACCCATCTTCATAACCTTCACTCAAGTCTCTGTCTATATGATAGACATGTCCTTTATCATCTTTAATATAAGAAAAGGCTATATTTTCATCTATTCTTCCATGCACCTTAAATTTAATATTCAATGATGTTGTGCCAGCTTCTGCCTTAAGTATTTCAACATCATTTACCTTTTTACTTACATTATACTTAACAGTTTTTACATCCCAGAACTTATCATCAATTTTAACATTTAGCTTCCAATCACCTGCTATATTATTTACAACTTTATTATCTTTAAATACCACTATATTTTTTATTTCAAACTTTAATGCTGATGTTTTAGTAATCATGCCTTCTGGTGATACTAGTAAAGTTTTTGCACTATATTTATCCCCCTCTTTATTAAAACTTCCATCTTCTTGGCTGCTTCCTATAATAGTGGTATAGTCATTAGGTACTTCTTGATTATCACTTAATGAATTATCTATTACTTTTCCTTCTGCATTTTTTATTATCCCTTGAAAACATATCTTATCTCCATCTTTTAGCATACTTTTGTCCTTAAATTCAGCTGAAACTCCATATGCTAATTTACTGTTATCAATAACAAGATTATCTATAGAAACTTTTATATTTTTATCTTCTACAACGCTTGAATTGTTTTGAACATAGTTATTATCTACAGCTCTTTCAATTCCTCTATCATTGATATTGAAAATGGCTTTTACAGCTGCAACTACAGGTCTGCAGAAACTTAGTCCTACTAATATAGTAATTGTAGCTGCTGCAACCAATGGTCTTCTCCAAGATTTTTTTATTGTTCTTTCTTGCTTTATTTCTGTATCTTTCATTTCTCTTATTTCATTAAATGCTAACTCCATTTTATCCAAAACACTTTTAGGCACACTATCTTCATAAAGTCTACTTAAATCATTTTTCATCTCAATATTACTATCCTTCATAGCATAGTCCTCCTTTTGAATCTTCTAGTAAGCTTTTAAGCTGACTTCTTCCTCTACTAAGCCAAGATTTAACCGTCCCCTCTGAGGCTTTGAGTGTATTTGCAATGTCTTTTACTGACATGTCTTCTAAGTAAAATAACACCAGTGCAATTCTATAGTTTTCTGGTAATCTACTTAGCATATCTTGAGCATCCACATTGTCATACCCCTCTTCATAAATACCCTTATCCATTATCTTTAATGTACTATCTACTAATACAGTCTTACTTTTAGCTCTAATTATATCTTTACATTTGTTTATTAAAATTCTTATAATCCAAGTTTTAAAATACTTGGGTTCTTTTAGCTTGTTTAAAGACTTAAATGCTTGAAGAATAGTTTCTTGTATAGCATCTCCTACTTCCTCATCATCCTTTAACATAGCTTTTGCTATCTTGTATAAATTACTATCAAGTTTTTTAATACAATTTATAAAAGCTTCTCTATCCCCATTTATGGCCTTTTCTATTTCACTTTCACTATTCATACTTCACCTCAAAATATTCCACGTGGATTGTTTCTTTCATATATTTGACGGTTATAGCTAATAAAAAGGTTGCACATATATAAAAAAATCGTCAAAGCGATTATGAGCTGTCGATTTTTTTCTCGCATCTGCCTTTCCGAACACAGGTGAGGAAAAATTGGCAGGCGACTAATTCTATTTTTACTCTTTAGGTGAACCTAGCCAATTCTTAAATTGTAATTCAAACTTTTAAGTTATCAGTGTACTTAAAATATTATAAGTTTCTAAAGAGTAAAAAAATATCATCTTAAAAAGATTATATCTTTTTAAGATGATATTTTATACGCGCTTTATCTATTTTAACTTATTATAATTTTCACTTTGTTTAACTTATATATACCAAATATCTTCCTTACTAGTAGAAATAGCAACTGCTCCTGCCTTAAGGCTTTGTATAACATCTTCTTTATCCATTATAAGACCGCCAGTTATAATTGGAACATTAGTTGTTTTACTAAATACTTTAGTAACCTTTGGCATTATTCCTGGTAATATTTCTATTGCATTAGGTCTTATCGCTTCAACAGAATGTACTCCAGTCTCTAAGGATAGATGATCTATTATAAAAAATCTTTGTATTACAAACATATTAAGACTTTTTGCCGCTTTTACCAAATTTGTTTTTGTAGTAATTATCCCATCTGGTTTAATATTTTCGTTAATGTACTTTAAAGCTAATGTATCTTTTGACAACCCATCTATTAAATCTACATGTACATATACCACTTTTCCTGAGTTTCTAACCCTATCCACAATTGACTTAACGTTAAATATATCTGACTTCAAAACAAATATAACTTCACAAGGAGATTTAATTGCTCTCTCTAACTGCTCACTTGTTTTTATGGCCGCTATTATGGGGTTCTCCTGTAGTCTATTATAAAATTCATTTTTCATGCACTCTCCACCCGTCTTAAGTAATTGTAATACCATTTTATCATAAATACGACTAAAATATTACATAGTAATGAACCCCTATAGATTTCCATAGAAGTTCATTACTATATTTAACTCATTATTTTTCCCAATCCCTAGATCTTCCAACGGCCTTATGCCACTTACTAACAATCTCTTCTCTATTTTGAGATTCCATATTTGGAACAAAAGTTCTTGGTGCTTTTATATTTGTACATATATCATCTAAGTCTTTCCAGTATCCTACTGCAAGACCTGCTAGATAAGCTGCTCCTAAAGCTGTAGTTTCTATAACTTCTGGTCTTTCAACTGGTGTATCTAAGATATCTGCTTGGAATTGCATTAAGAAATTATTAGCACATGCTCCTCCATCTACCTTTAATGCTTGTAACTTTATTCCTGAATCTTGTTCCATAGCTTTTAAAACATCATGAGTTTGATATGCCATAGATTCCACTGCTGCTCTTACAAAATGTTCTTTCTTAGTTCCTCTTGTAAGACCTACTATTGTTCCTCTTGCATATGGATCCCAATATGGTGCTCCTAGCCCAACAAATGCTGGAACTAGATATACTCCATTTGTATCATCAACTTCAGTTGCATATTTTTCAGAATCAGCTGCATTGTTTAGCATTCTAAGTTCATCTCTTAGCCACTGAATAACAGCCCCTCCTATAAAAATACTTCCTTCAAGTGCATATTCAGGTTTTCCATTATAACATGCAGCCATAGTTGTAAGTAATCCATTCTTAGATTCTACAGGCTTGTTTCCAGTGTTCATTAGTAGGAAACATCCAGTTCCATAGGTATTTTTAGCTGTACCTTCTTCACAACAAACTTGTCCAAATAATGCAGCTTGTTGATCTCCTGCGTCCCCTGCTATTGGAATAGGTGAACCAAAGATAAGCTCATCAGTTTCGCCATAAACTTCACTTGAAGCTTTTACTTCTGGAAGCATTGATTTTGGAATACCTAATTCTTCTAGAAGTTCGTCATCCCATTTTAATTCATGAATATTATACATCATTGTTCTTGATGCATTTGAGTAATCTGTTACGTGTACTCTTCCTTTAGTTAAGTTCCACATTAACCAAGTATCTATATTTCCAAAAAGCAATTCCCCTTTTTCAGCTTTTTCTCTAGCTCCAGGAACATTATCAAGTATCCATTTTACTTTTGTTCCTGAGAAATATGCATCTAGAATTAGTCCTGTTTTTTCTTTTACTTTTTTATCAAAACCTTTAGCTTTTAACTCATCACAATATTCAGCAGTTCTTCTACATTGCCATACGATTGCATTATATACAGGAATACCTGTCCTCTTATTCCATACCACTGTAGTTTCTCTTTGATTTGTTATTCCTATAGCTGCCACATCTGTTGCATCAAGACCAGCTTTTGCTAAAGCTTCTCCTGCCACTCCTATTTGAGTTCCCCAAATTTCCATAGCGTTATGCTCAACCCAGCCACCCTTTGGATAAATTTGTTCAAATTCCTTTTGTGAAACCGCAACCATCTCACCATGTTTATTAAAGATTATACATCTTGAACTTGTTGTACCTTGATCTAGTGCCATTATATACTTTTCTTTTTCCATTTTGCTTCTCCCCCTACATCTTTGAAATTTAAAGGTTTACATGTAATTTAAAAATATATTGTTATTTAAAAAACCATATTAAATACAAGTGCACCAAGTACTCCACCTATTATAGGTGCTACTACTGGTATCCATGCATATCCCCAATCAGAATCTCCCTTTCCTGCTATTGGAAGTATTGCATGTGCTATACGTGGTCCTAAGTCTCTTGCTGGATTTATAGCGTATCCTGTTGGTGCTCCTAAAGAAAGTCCTATTACTAAGATTAATAATCCTACAGCAAGTGTTCCGAGTCCGTCTGTCATTTTAACTTGTCCAAGTCCTAGTATACCAAATACTAATATAAATGTTCCTATGATTTCTGTTATTACATTACCTACAGTATTTCTAATAGCTGGTGCTGTACAAAATACTCCAAGTTTTGTAGCTTTGTCTTCTGTCTCTTTCCAATGTGGTAAATATGCTAGCCATACTAAAGTAGCTCCTGCCATAGCACCTAAAAATTGACAAGCTATATATCCTGGAACTAAAGACCAAGAAAACTTACCTATAACTGCTAGTGCTATTGTAAGTGCTGGATTAAAATGTGCTCCACTTGTTGCTCCAAATATCCATGCTGGTATTGCTACTGCTGTTGCCCATGCTGCTGTTACTACCATCCATCCTCCATTTTGTGCCTTACTTTTATTAAGAGCTACGCCTGCTACAACTCCATCTCCTAATAAAATCAAGATCATTGTGCCTAAAAATTCTGATAAATAAACGGACATAATAAATCCTCCCTATATAAATTAATACTTAATATATTTTAAATATATGTTATGTTACATATATTTAAGATCAAAAATGTTAACTAGAGTCTTGTCCTTTTCAGAAATCGTTTTCTACGTGCTCGAGGAAAAAAAATCCATCATTTATAAAAGGGATTTTGTCCCTTTTACAAATGATGGCTCTCATCTCTCCGCCAAATATTCTCTCTAAATTTTTATGCTTAACTATATCTAATTATTACTCATGATATAATTGTATATCGACTAGTTACCTTTTGCAATACCCTTTGTAGCTATTATATTTACTTTAGTTCCTGCTATATTTTTAACAATTATATCTCCTATATTTATAGGTGCGTCTACCACCACTCCTTTAAGTTCTTCTATGCATTCCATAATTTTATCCTTAGGAATATCAGCATCAGTTTTTACAGAAACTGCTCCTACTTCTCCATTTCTAACCTTCACTGAGGATGTTACAATTCTTGTAGGATTTGTACACTCTTTTTCTGCATAAACCTTACCCCTCATGCATGTGTTACCTTTAACATCAACCACTTTATTATCTTCTATACTTACTTCTAACATACAGCCCATAGGACATCCTATGCAAGTCAATTCTCTCTTTTCATTCATTACTATTACTCCCCTTCCACCTTAACAGTTATCTTCTTACAGCTAGGATGTTTTTCAAATAAAGCTTTTGTAAGCTTAACTGTTTCCATTTCTCCTGGAGAAAGTATTCTTTTCTTTATATGCATCTCTCTTACGTCATCAAAATAAACAGAAATATAACTTTCTTTATAAACATCTCCCACTCTAAACCTTACATCTAAAACTTTTTCTATATTTTTAGGATTAATAAACTTTGGAACCGTATATCTTACACCACTTGTTGCAACTAATTCTATTCCCTTCTCATTAAAGGTTTGTCCGTTAATATACTTTGCAGCATTTTTCCCTGCATTTACACTCTCTTCTGTAACAAAATCAACTAAGTCATGAACATGTAATACATTACCACATGCAAATATTCCCTCTACATTAGTTTGAAGACTTTCATTTACTATTGGTCCTCCTGTAACTTTAGATAATTCTACATTCGCCTTTGTAGATAACTCATTTTCAGGAACAAGCCCTACTGATAAAAGCAATGTATCACAAGAAATATATTCCTCTGTTCCTTTTATAGGCCTTCTATTTTCATCAACTTTTGCTATTGTAACCCCTTCAAGTCTATCCTTCCCTTTTATATCAGTTATAGTATGAGAAAGCTTTAATGGGATTCCAAAATCATCTAAGCATTGTACTATATTTCTTTTTAATCCACCTGAATATGGCATAAGTTCTATAACTGCCTTTACAGCTGCTCCCTCTAATGTCATTCTTCTTGCCATTATAAGACCTATATCTCCTGATCCAAGAATAACTACTTCCTTACCTGGCATATATCCATCTATATTTACAAACTTTTGTGCAGTTCCTGCTGAATATATTCCAGCACATCTGCTGCCAGGTATATTAATAGCTCCTCTTGGCCTCTCACGACAGCCCATGGCTAAAATAATTGCCTTAGCTTTAATCTCTAAAACGCCATCATTCTCATTAACTGCTGTAATTTTCTTATCTTCGCTTATATCTATAACCATTGTGTTTAACTTATATGGTATATTCATTTGATTAACCTTTTCAACGAATCTACCTGCATACTCTGGACCTGTAAGTTCTTCCTTAAATGTATGCAGTCCAAAGCCATTGTGAATACATTGATTTAATATACCCCCAATGCAGTTATCTCTCTCTATTATTAAAATATCCTCGATGCCCTCTTCTCTTGCACCTATTGCAGCTGCAAGACCTGCAGGTCCTCCACCAATTATCACCATATCATGCTCTATCATCTTTTAATCCTCCAAACCTAGATATATTGTTTTCAGTAAAGATATTAAATTTCCTTATTTTCACCTATTAAAAGCTTAGAATTTCCACCAAACTTAGTAATTTCATACTCAGGCACATTTAATTCTGTTGCTAGTATCTTAACTATCTTTGTTGAACAGAAACCAGCTTGACATCTTCCCATTCCTGCCCTTGTCCTTCTCTTAACTGAATCTAAATCCCTTGCTCCAAGAGGTCTTCTTATTGCATTTAAAATTTCACCTTCTGTAACGGTTTCGCATCTACAAACAATTCTTCCATAGGTTGAATCCTTCGCTATAAGTTCATTTCTCTCTTTATTATCCATTTCCCTAAACTTAGGAATTCCATGTCTTATTGGATCAAATTTATCATTTTTTGTTGGTGCTAATTTGTTCACTACTATTTCTTCAATCATTTCTGCAATAGCTGGTGTACTTGAAAGACCTGGTGACTCTACTCCTGCTACATTTATAAAGTTTTCTACATCCTCTGCTTCCCCTATTAGGAAATCATCTACAGTACTATGAGACCTAAGCCCTGAGAATGAGGTTATAACCTGCCTCATAGGAATTTCTTTAAATGTAACTTTTGCTCTTTCTAAAATATCATCTAATCCTTCTTGTGTTGTATCCATATTAGTTTTATCATCTAAATCTACTGCATTTGGTCCTATAAGCAAGTTACCATCTACTGTTGGTGTTACAAGTACTCCCTTACCCATCTTGGTTGGCAACTGGAAAAGTGTTCTGGTTGCCATTGCACCAGCTTCCTTGTCAAATAAACAATATTCACCTTTTCTCGCTATTATCTCTATTTTATTGCTACTTATCATATTATTTATATCATCAGAAAATAATCCAGCAGCATTTATAACCAATCTACCTTCAATATTCCCTTCATTTGTCTCTATAAGGAACTTATCTTCTAATTTTTTTATATTATCGACTTTAGTATTAAGCTTAAATTCAACTCCATTTGTATATGCATTTTCAGCATAAGCAATAGTCATTTCATAAGGGCAAACAATTCCACCCGTTGGAGCATATAATGCCGCAACTACATCTTCTTTTAGGTTGGGTTCTAATTCTAGCAAACGTTCTTTTCTTAATATTTGCAGATTAGGTACTCCATTATTTTCTCCTTGCACTTTAAGTTCCTCTAATTTATGTATTTCATTTTCATCAAAACACAAAACTAGAGAACCATTTCTTTTAAATGGAAAATCTAATTCTTTTGATAACTTATCAAACATAGCATTTCCTTTTGCATTTAGTTTTCCCTTAATAGTATTTGGTTTTGCATCAAAACCTGCGTGAACTATTCCACTGTTAGCTTTAGATGTTCCTGTAGCAACATCTGCATTCTTTTCTACCACACAAGTTTTTAAGTTGTACTTAGATAATTCCCTAGCTATTCCACTTCCAACAACTCCTGCCCCAATAATAATCACATCAAACATAATTACCCCTCCATTCAAAACAAAAGGCCATGACCTCAAAAGATAAGGTATTTAACTACACATATCTTTTAAAATCATGGCTCTCTATACTCCGCCTTATTTATTACATTTTACGTTTTGATTATAACACCATAAATTTTTGCCGTCAATAATATATTTAAACCTTTTCATTCTTCTATCATAAAAATGCCCAAAGTATACTTTGGGCATTTTTGCATTCTAATGTATAGCTCTCTTTTTGTACCTTTTTCCTGCAACTTCGACAGTTCCTATGGTTATAAGTGCATCTTCGTCAAACCCCAATACTATTGTCTTAACCTTTGCTATCTCTAGTCTAGATACTATAACATAAACAACACTTGTTTCTATACCTTTATATGCTCCTTTTCCATCAAGTAAAGTCACTCCTCTACCTAGCCTGTCCATAACAGCTTCTGCAATATCTTGATATTTATCCGAAATGATTGTTACAGCCTTTGATTCATCAAATCCTTCTACTACTATATCAATCATTTTAAAAGCTATAAAATAAGCTATAAGTGAATACATTGCTTTATCAAAACCAAATAAAAAACCTGATGCACCTAGTATAAACAGATTAAAAAACATAACAATTTCTCCTATGGAGAAGCTTATCCTCTTGTCCAATATAATAGCTGCTATTTCTGTTCCATCTAAAGAACCACCATTTCTTATTATAAGTCCAACACCAGCCCCCATAATTATTCCACCAAAAACAGTGCCTAATAAAACATCATGAGTTATACCTGGAACAGGATGAAGAACACTAACACCTACTGATAAACAAATAACTGAAAATATGGTTGATAAGGTAAAAGTCTTTCCAATGTGTTTATACCCTAATATAAAAAATGGAATATTTAATATAAACGTGAATGCTCCAAGGGGAAGATTAGTTAAATGGCTAGCCATGATTGATATTCCAACTACCCCGCCATCTATTAAGTTATTGGGCAATAAGAATATCTCTAACCCTATTGAAACTAATGCACATCCTAGCATCATAGAAATGAACTTTGTTATTAGATTTAATTTCTTGTTTTTAGCCAATACTCTTCCTCCTAACTAATTTTTTTCATTATATTATAATAATATATTATTTTATTAATATTAGTCAAGGAAGACAGCCTTTTGTTGACAAAATTAAAGTTGGAAGCCTATTTTTTTAACAAACTTCCAACTTTAATTTTTAGCTATTTGCCAATACTTCTGCTCTATCCCAATCAACCACATTCCACCAATTATCAATATATTCAGCTCTCTTATTTTGATATTTTAAGTAATAGGCATGTTCCCATACATCTATTGCTATTATAGGTTTAACTCCTAATGCTAGCGGAGTATCCTGATTGGCTGTAGATATAATTTTCAAGTTCCCTTGCTGATCCTTAACTAGCCAAGCCCAACCTGAACCAAATCTCTCTAATGCAGCCTTTTTAAATTGCTCTTTAAATTTATCAAAAGATCCATAGGTTTTATCAATTTTGTTCTTTAACTCACCCTTGGCTTCTCCCCCTTTGTTAGGAGCCATAACTTGCCAAAAGAAACTGTGATTAAAATGTCCTCCCCCGTTATTTCTTATAGCCTCTCTTACCTCTTGAGGAATCTTTTCTATATTTGAAAGTATCTCTTTTAATGTTTTGGCTTGAAGTTCAGGATATTTTTCTAAAGCTTTATTTAAATTATCTACATATGCTTTATGATGTTTATCATGATGAAGCATCATTGTTGCTTCATCTATATACGGTTCTAAAGCATTATATTTATACTTTAGTGCTGGCACTTCATACGGGTACTTTAAGTTATATAATTCTGATAATAGTTCATAGGACATATCCTCTTTGAAAGCTTCCGTTGCTCTAACATTTATAGTTGAACTCATAATTAAAATAAATCCTAAAAAGATTAATACTAATTTCTTCATAAAAAAACCTCCTTTTATAGAAAATATTATCTTCCATAAAAGGAGGTTTTATTAATGTAATGTTTGCCAATAACTTATTAACTTTTTTATATAGAATTCTTTAAAGTTATCCACATCTTTATGTTTTTTCCCATGATATTGTGTATATTATCAACATTATGCACAATATGTTGTTGATAACTTTTTTCAATTATATTTCTAACTTTCATTTACAACAAAAAAACTCAGCTTTCGCTGAGTTTTATCTTTTAACATAAACCGTGCACCTGGCATCGATAGTAGCTTATAGGCGTTACCTAAGCAGTAAGCTCAGACCAGATTAATCCACGGCACATGCAAGACACCGCTTATCGCTGCTTCCTTCCGGACCTGACGAGATTCACGGGCTTACATTGCGTGGGACCCAGCCCTCAACACCACTTACTTAGGGCAGACCCTACAGGCTAAAACCTAAACCAGGACTTCGACCCTGCTATAGCGGATTGCAGGTTACAGGGCACCGCTGACTCCCCATCTAGCACGGCGTTGGCGGAGAGAGGGGGATTCGAACCCCCGGTAGAGTTTCCCCTACACCCGCTTTCCAGGCGAGCTCCTTCGACCACTCAGACATCTCTCCATACAATGTACGCCACACTTTATATAAGCTTGTATTCAAACTTTTAACAGTTACTTGCTCACTAAAGTGTCACGAACTTTATTATATATGTTTAATGATACTTAGTCAATACGGAAAATCAATCCTTAATTATTAAAAAATTCTTTTTAAAAAATGTAGCTCACTTAATGGAGCTACACTTCTTTTCATATGTACTATTTATTTGCCATGATTTCTTAAATCTTCAGCTAAAGATGTTACTTCTTGTAAACTTGCAGCCACTTCTTCTATAGCAGCAGTTTGTTGTTCTGTAGTTTCTAATGTTTCATTGGATGTTTCAATCGTCTTAGCTACAGATTCTTGTATAAGACCTGTTAACTGCATAACCTTTATCGCTGTTTCCTTTGAATTATTAGATAGTGTTCTTATCTCACTTGCAACAACACCAAACCCTCTGCCTACTTCCCCAGCTCTTGCTGCTTCTATAGCTGCATTTAAACCAAGCATTCTTGTTTGGTCTGCTATACTCTTTATTGAATCTAATATGGAGTTTATTTCTACAGATATTTGTTGAATATTAGCTATTTCTGCATTTAAATTATGTTGATTATTGCTTACATTCACTGCTGAAGCGCTAAGCTCTTCCATGCTAGCTGATATTTGTCCAAAATTATCTGCTAAAACTTCAGACATACTGTTTAATCTTAGTTGTTCATAGCCCGAATTAGAAAGTGCATTTGCAACAATGAATAAAACTTCTGCTGCTGCTTTTACATTTTTTTCATTTGTTCTATAAACATTTCTTGCGGCCTCAGCATAATCTTCTTCATCTACTCCTATTTCATTTGCTGTTTTCTTAAATTTTAATTCTTGAGGATCTTCTGTTAGTACTTGTCCTCCAAGAATTGTTCCTATAAGATGTCCTTCAACTAATATCGGAGCTGCAAAATCTATTAACCCTGCATGACACGTATATATATATGGTCTCCCTAGTCTTACAGCTTCTTGGCCACCTTTTCTATGGGATTCTGCGCATCTTCCTTCTCCAGTTTTTGTAGACTGAGTTAATCCTTTGCAAAATCTTGTATAAGAACTTGGATTGGTTACCGGCGTTCCATCTTTATCAACTGTTACACTTGCAATGTTCATTCCAATAGCAAAATTATCTTGGAAAGTTTGAAGCAACTTAATATCAATTAAGTCTTTTATTTCTAGAACTCCTAGGTCTAATTCTCCATTTTGTAGCTTCCTTATCATATTAACTCCTCCATCATTTGTGTACTTTAATATAACCTTAGTAACAACACATACTCTATTAATCGTACCTCTCTATCTTTCCTTTATATACTTTTGTTTTGTCAATACTTTATTATTATTTTTTTACATGAAAGTTCTTCACTTCTTGGATAGAATATTATCCTTATTTAAGCTTCTAATATATAAAATAAAGGAGGGGTATCCCTCCTTTAAAATGCACTTTTTCTATCTCGATAAGTGACTATTGCAATATATATAATTCCGCCAATTATTCCAATTAAACTCACTAGTTGAGCTACTCTTAGTCCCATGAAATACAAGCTATCAGTTCTCATTCCTTCAATAAAGAATCTTCCGATTGAGTATAAGATTACATATGCAAAAAATAATCTTCCTTTTAGATCTCTATTATAATTTCTATATATCCATACTAGTATTATGCATATAAGTATGTTCCAAATAGATTCATATAAAAATGTTGGTTGATAGTAATTGCCATCTATGAACATACCTTTTTGTATAAATGCAGGAAACTTACTTATAAACTCTTTAGAAACTACATCTCCATGAGCCTCTCCATTAAAGAAATTTCCCCACCTTCCAAAGCCTTGTGCTAGGATTATTGATGGAGCTACCAAATCTGCATATTCCATCATGCGTATCTTTTTCCATCTAGTATATATGAATGCTCCTAGCATCGCTCCTAGTATTCCACCATGGATAGCTAGCCCACCTTGTCTGATATTAATTATCTCACTTGTATGCTGACTATAATAATTCCACTCAAATATAACATAATATCCTCTCGCACCAATTATCGCAAGCGGAAAAGATACTATAAAAATATCAATTAATTTCTCAAAATCTACCTTCCTTTTTGGAGCGTTGTAATATGCTAATATAAATGCTGCTATTATTCCCAATGATATAAGTACACCATACCATCTAATCTCTAGTCCAAACAATTCAAATGCTATTGGGTTCATTTTTTGTCCTCCCATAAGTTAATAAAGGCCTATTCTTACGTTACTCATAAACTTCAAAAAAAATCTATAGCCTAACTCAAAGCCTTATTCTTATATTATCACAAACCCAACACTATTTTAATATAAAAATTTATATTCATTCTTCGTTAACATTTTTATAACTATTAACCTTAATAATAGGAATTTTAATTATATTATTTTTATAATTGAAGCTTCCAATTTCAATCTTTCCTGACACCTCTACCCACTGCCCTTTTTGCGGAAGCTTTTTCTCTTTAATATTACATATAATTACAACATTTTGAGAATCAGCAATACAACAACTTATTACATTTCTCCCTATATAAAAAGTATTTTCGTCTCCTTGTACTTGATAAACTACACCACTTATTACGGCTTCTCTTCCTACATACTTTTGAGGATTTTCTTGAAGCTGCTCAACATAAGAATATAAATTTTCTTTTGTGAGACTTATTTTCCCTTCATTAGGTATAGTTTCTTCTCCACTATGACTATGTTCAAAGGGGGTATTATTTATAACTACAGTTACTCCTTTAAATTGCAATGTATCAATTTCTTTAATGCCCTTTGAATTAATCATTAATATAAAAGCTATTATAAAGATTAAATATCCTTTTCTTAGTTTTTCTCTAGTAGGGATTGTGAATATCTTAAAAAACTGAAAGATTGCTACAAATGCCAGTATAACTATTGCACTCCAAATATAATATTCTGTTTTATTGCTAACATAATCAAAGATTTTTCTTGTAGAAATTAAATAATATAAATATATATCTATAAATACTAAAATTAAAAACCAAATAAATTCATTTATATTAAATCGCTTCACTTTAATCCCTCCTATATCAAACAAGCTGCTAAAAAGGTAAGTGAAAATACAACAAACATCATTTTAAACACAAAGCTTTTTTTGTACACAGAAAATAGCATCAGATTATTTTTTAAATCCAACATTGGTCCTAATATTAAGAAAGCCATAACTGCCCCTAGTGAAAATTGCCCTAAGAAACTTCTAGCTACAAAGGCATCAGCCTCGGAACATATTGACAATAAGTATGCTAAAGCCATCATTATTATGATACCTAAAGCTTTATTTACAGATAATATATCTAAAATCTCTCTTGGCAGAAGAACTTGAAATAATGAAGCTAAAATAGATCCTATTATTAGAAACTTACCAATGGTATAGAATTCCTGAGAGATATGATATATAAGCATCTTTAAACTTTTATCTTTTTTTAAGTCTTCACATCCACAATCACAAATTATCTCATTATCATAGCTACTAAGAATAGCTTGTCCATCGCTCAAAGCTTCCATCAAAAATCCTATTGCTATAGATAATACAAACCCGATTATAACTCTTAACAATAAAATCTTTATGTTTTCTCCAAAAGCCTCATAGGTAGAAAGCATAACAATCGGATTTATTATCGGTGCTGCCATCATAAATGTTATTGCAATATTTATTGGTACTCCTTTTTTAACAAGTCCTCTAGTAACTGGAACTGTAGCACATTCACATAAGGGAAAGAACAGCCCTAAAAGTGCTGCTCCAATTGCCCCTGCAAACTTGTTTTTAGGTAAAACTTTTTTAATAATGTCCTCAGTTAAGAATGTGGTTATTACTCCAGCTACTAAAGAACCTAATAAAACAAAGGGTAGTGCCTCAATAAAAATGCTTATAAAAATCCCCGAAAAGCTATTTAATAAGACTTGAAGCTCCCTCATTTTTCTACCCCCTGTTTATAAAATCTATTATTTTTTTATATAGCCCTTTATTTATTACCCTACTTGAACTAAGAATTCTATAGAAATCTTTACTTGATGAACTTTGTTCAATATATGCTTCTTTATTAAGCTGCCCTAACAAAACCTTGAGCTCCCTATTCTTTTCATAGGAGATATATTCACAGTTATTAATAATTATCATATTTGCCATATGAATTAGTGGAAGCATTATAACTCCCATACTTCTTATAAAAATATCAACAGTTTTTCCATCTAAAATAGCAAAAACTGCTCCTAGTCTTCCTCTAGATTTATGAATTTCCCTAATTATATAATCTACCGATTGCACCCCATTAGCCTCAATGATTATCCTATTAGGATTATTAAAATTAATTATTCTATTTAACGCTCTCTCAGTTATTTCATCATTATTCTTAAATTGCTTTAAGATAACTTTATCTTCATTTAAAAATTCCTCATTGATATTTGAATTGCCTTTTTCACACTGTATTATCACTAAAACTTCTTCACTAGATCTAGTAACTTCAAGATAACTATTTATAAAAGATGTTTTACCCCAAGATAAAAAACCCCCTACAATTTCAACGGAACAAATCTTTTTCATTTTATTCCTCGCTACTAAAAAGCTTTTGAAGCTTATCTATCCTTAAGTCTTTCCCAATTACGCATATTCTTCCATTATAATCCGGTGAAATGTTTCTTACTTCAACCTCACCAGGAACATAGTCAAAGGCAATCCACTTATTTTCAGAAGATCGAACTATTCCTTTAGCTCTTAATACATATCCATATTCCCCTAAGCCTAATTTTCTCAGTATCCCTTTTAGGTTCTCTTTATCAAATATCTCTGGAGTCTCCTGTCCCCAAGTCTCAAATACATCTTTAGCAACTAATCCTTCACTTCTTATTTGAGCTCTTGCATATGCATTATTTAAAGGTTTCTTTATAAATTGAATCTCCTTTAAGCTTGACTCTCTTCTATCCTCTAAAACCTCAAGTATATTTTCTCCACTTAGTTTATCCCAAGGTGTTATTATGACTGAGCATCCAGGATTCACCTTTTTTATACCTTTAAGTACCTGCAAAATATGCTTATTATCTACATCCTGTGTTCTGCTCAAAACAACAGTTTTCGCGTTCCTTATTTGATCAATATAGAACTCTCCGAAATTTGTCATATAGACTTCAAATTGTTTGACATCTATCACCGTAATTATTGAGTTAATTTTTCCTCTTTCTCTATGCTTTTTTAATGTAGCAATTATTTGAGAAAGTTTTGCCACTCCTGAAGGCTCTATTATTATTCTCATTGGATTATATTTATCTACAATTTCTTCAATTGCACTCTCAAAACTTCCAGAAATGCTACAACATATACACCCTGAAGTTATTTCTTTTACTTGAATAGACTCTTCCCTTAAAATATCTCCATCTATCCCTATTTCACCATATTCATTTTCTATGATAGCTACTTTTTCATTAAATAATGCTTCTTTTATAAGTTTCTTAATAAGGGTTGTTTTCCCTGCACCTAAAAAACCAGAAATAATGTCAATCTTTATTTGTCTCACCCCTTAGAATTAATTTATACTATCTAACCTGCAATTTACCTTAATATGTATATGTATATACTTTTTTATTTATTACTTTATTGTTTGTATTGCTTAAAAATCATTGATTTATAGTATAATTGCAGTTTAAATTCATATTTTATATTGATATAAATTTTTTAGTTAGGAGGTTCTATGATTTCATATAAAAATAATGAGTACCTACTTTATATAAAAGATGAATTATGGAAGTTTTTTAAAAATGACGAGGGATCAATTTGTTATAGTATTTTAAAAGATAATTCTTGGAGTCAAGAAATTGAGCTTGTAGATAGCTGTGATAAACTTCTTTCTGTTATATTAAGTGCAAATGGATCAATCTATATACTTTCTATTTCCTCATCAAAATCACTAGTTTTATATACTTATAAAGAAAATTATTTTTCCGAAAATATATTACTTAATTTTTCTTTTGAAGTTGATCACATTCAAGTAATCTCCCTAAATAATGCTTTGAATTTGATTTATACTAAGTATGATAACAATACTTACTGTCTCTATCACAGAATAATAACCTCTAACCTTACAATTACGCCTCCAATAATGCTTGATATAGTTGAGAAGCTAGAAGGGTTTCCTTTTATAGCATACGTTCAGAAGAAGGAAATAATTACTTTGTATGTAAAAAAGCTAAAGACCTATTACATAGGTTATAGAACCTACTCTCCTCAACAGAACTTTTGGGGTAAATATGTTTCCATTGATAAAACACCCGCAAAACCATACGACTATTCCTTTGCCATTGATGAAAATAATGTGATTGCTATTAGTTATTCAATTAAGGATTCCTCATCCTCCTTATTAAAATATGGCTTCTTAATAGATAACAATTTTTCAGCAAAGGCTTTAAAATCCAATGAGAGTATAAATACTTATTCAAGCCTAATATATAAAAACAATGTTTATTATTTAATATATAACTTTAAAAATACTATTTTTATAACGTCTTTATTTGTTAATGGAGATTTAGATGTGGTGGAAAGAATTCCATATAGTTCAAGCTCTATTATAGAAAAATATATTCTACAATCTGATAGCCTAACTTTAAACTCTTTTTCAAGCTTCATAGTAATAGATAAAGATAATATACAATTCTCGCCACTTTCAATTTTAAATATGACTCTAATTAGGCCAGAAAAAGATGATGATAAAAAATCTAATGAATCTATTTCTACTTATTATGAAAAACAAATTATTTCTAAAAACAAAACTATACAGAAGTTGTTAGATCAGGTGAATTCTCTTCAATCACATATAAAGAAACTAGAAACTGTTGCTACTATAAACAATACTATTGAGAGAGAAGCTCAAAACTTAAAAAAAGAAATAGTATCAAAAGAATCTAACATTCATGTAACTAATAAGTTATTAGCTGATTATGAAAGTAAATATCAAGACACCAAACTAGTAATTGATAATCTTAAAACTCAAGTATCCGTATTAGAAAATAAGCTGCAAACTTATGAAGGTTCTATAAATATGCTGACAGTAAAAAACAAAGAACTTACTGATGCACTTACTCTAGCTCAAGAAAGTAAGATTGATACCACAAATTTTACGCTTATATTACAAGATAAAGATAAGGATATTTCTAACCTTAGATACTTAAATTCTTCTCTCCAAATACAAATTGAGAGGTTGACCCAAGAACTTGATATGTTGGTAGCAGAAAAGGATAACAAAGTCTCCTTTGTTAAACGTCTTTTTAAATAATAATGGCGATTAAAAAGTTTGCATATAAACTTTTTAATCGTCACTTTTAATTTAAGCTATTAAATTTTTTCTTTATAAATTTCTTTTAAAGAAAATATAAGCTCATCTAAATCTTCCTTTGAATTAAAATATCCTATACTTACCCTAACTGTACCTCTATTTTCAGTTCCTATTAGTTTATGAACTAATGGACAGCAATGATATCCCGTCCTCACATATATATCTCTATCATTCAAAGCTCTTCCTACTTCAGAACTTTCCATTCCTTTTAAATTAAAAGATATTATTGAGGTTTTTTCCTTCTCATCTAAAGGACCATAACATTCGACAAAATCTAAGATTCTTAGTTTTTGAATTAAATAGTTAGTAAGTTGAATTTCTTTTTCTTTTATATTTTCTAACCCTACCCTATTAATAAACTCAATTCCTTTAGATAAACCTACAATTCCTGGGGTGTTTAAGGTACCACTCTCAAATTTATCAGGAAGAAAATCTGGTTGCTCCATACTGCTTGATTGACTTCCAGTCCCTCCATATTTTAAAGCTTCAAAACTCATTTTATTCCTAATACATAAAGCACCTGTTCCTTGTGGCCCAAGTAACCCTTTATGTCCAGGTACTGCTAGAAAATCAATATTATATTTCTCCATATCAATTTCTATCTTTCCAGAAGTTTGTGCTCCATCTACTATAAATAAAATTCCCTTCTCTTTCGCTAAGGTTCCAATCTTCTCAATATCTTGTATTGTTCCAATAACATTAGATCCATGATTTAATATTATTGCTTTCGTATTTGGTTTTATTTCTCTTTCAATATCTTCAGTTGAAAGCTTTCCATTTTTATCTCCTTTTATTAAGGATAATTCTGTTCCCTGCTTTTCCTTATGCCTTAAGGGTCTTAATACTGAATTATGCTCAAGGTAAGATGAAATTACATGATCTTTTTCCTTAATTACTCCGTTTATAACTATATTTAAAGCATCTGTAGTATTGGAGGTAAATATCACATTTAGAGGATTTTTTACATTAAACAGCTTGGATATATTTTCTCTGCACTGCATTATTTTAAAATCACACTCTATTGACATATTGTGAGCTCCTCTTCCAGGATTAGCACAATACTCCTTTAGACATTTTTCAACCTCTCCACATACTTCTTTAGGTTTAGGAAACGATGTTGCTCCATTATCTAGATATATCATAATTCATACCCCTATATCATAACTTGAATATATTTATAGCGTTTGCCTTCTAGAACTTTTTCATATACAGATTTTATTTCTATTCCACTATCTTTTATCTCTTTAACAATAATATCAAAATCTTGTTTTCTAAATTCTATAGCCCTAGTGCAGCTTGATGAAACAGAACATGGTGTTGCTATTATATTAACCTTATACCTTTTATCTTTTAATATCTTAAATAATTGTAAACTCGCACTTGAGGAATAGAACACAATTATACAAACATTATCCATAGAATCACTCCTCATGTTTATCCTTTTTATTAATATATTCATTACAACTTCTTAAATCTACATTTTTATAAAACAATAATTTAAATATTAACTTTCTTATTAAATTTCTACACACTATTCCCATATAAAACATATTATGTACTGAAATACAAAACTAAGGAGGATTTTCATTATGGCATGTTGTGTTGATAGATGCACTAAACCCTTAACTATGCTTACAAAATTACCTAATTATACTTCAGATAAATTATTCAATGGTTTAAATACTGGTACAGATATTACCGCTGCAACTACAAGACCTACCTCTGTACTAATTAATCATTTATCTTTAATTAGAAACTTCCCTGGTAGTGATGTCCTTGTAGAAGGAGTTGTTCAGATTGATATTTCTGGATTAGCTATTGCTGGAGCTACTTCAGGTACTCTTTCTGTAGTACTAGATGTTTATCGTAATGGTACAACTACAGCAGACGCTGATAGAATATATTCTGTTTCAAAGAATATATTAGATTTACTCGGAGTAACTGTTAGTGTACCTGCTTTAACTGATGAAATAGCATTCCAATTCACAGATAACGAAACTACTACTAATTATGCAGCTGTTCCAGCTTCTTTACCATTACCTGATACCTTAAATCCTGCTGAATATTTCGTAAGAGCAAGTATCGTAACTACTGGTGGATTAGTTGCTTTAATCATCCCTGCAAACATTACAATTCGTGTAACTAGATCTGATACTTCAGCTTCTGAAGAAGTTGTTTATGTATAATATAACTTTTTAAATTTAGCTATTTAAAGTTAATAATATATATTAAAGATATTCCTTGCCTTTTATAAATAAAAGAGAGATGGGTTAAATCCATCTCTTCTCTTATTTAAATATGTTATACATATAATTACATTCTTTTTAATTAAGAAATTGTTAAAAAGTGGCTCCAAGTTATTAAAGGAGCCACTTTCAACAGGCTTTTTTACTAGCAACAATCCCCATGTGATGGTGGATCAAATTCGTCAAAAGGAAATGGTAATGTGTTAAAGTATTCGCATGGATCATCTGGTAATATATTAGCACAAGTTGGTATATCACAATCGCCTGAAGACTGAACATTTAGATTAACAAATCTGTAAAGTTTAATAATTGTAAATAGACCAATAGTTACGTCTGCACGATATTCTATTGTAGGCACATTGTTTACTAATACTGTATAGGTTCCAGGTACTGCTGTTAATGGATTTCCAGTAGCTTGAATATATACCTGTGGAGTATTTCCATTGCAGTATGTTGTCGCTGGGCTATAAATTGAATCAAAAGTAGAAACTATCTTATTACCAACACATCCGCCATATAGAGATACCTTCTTTTCCCATGTTGTGAAAGCAGGTATATCTGTAGTAGTTGTTGGAGTTGGTGAATTTACAGTAACTGACAATGCGTTTCCAGCTGCATCTAATAGATTTAAGATGAAATTAAAAGTATAGGTTATACTTACATCAAAGAAACCTTCTTGTCCAAAGCAACTTGGTTCAATGTTTGTAACAGCAATATTTCCAACGCTAAAGTCACAACAATCTACTCTAAGACTCCTTACTGCATTAGTAAATGCAATAACTTCATTTACAGCAATTGTAGTATCTGTAGCTGGGCCAGGAAGATGGCTGATTAAAAATGGAGCTGTGATACTATATTTTCCTCCAAGAGAAGCTGAGTCTATTTTTATAACTGTCTTTCCAGGTGGAATCACTGTAACATCATCAACAGGAGTTAAGCAATCTTGTTGTCTACACCTACCATATACTTTTTTAGCGATTATACATTCTTCTTTTAGTTCAATATGCTGAGCTGTACTATTTACTTCAAAATTGTCTTGCATATTTATCCTCCTCTTACATTCTTAGGATATTTAACTTATTTCATTAATATAATATGGAGGATGCATGCTAAGTGTTCGTTATGGTTAAAAAAAAGTTAAATATGTATACTAGATTTATTTACTAAAATTTATATCCGTTATGAATATTTATTATATCTCTAAGTATTGATGCAGCCGCATTTGTAGTTCCTGATGCACCACCTATTACAGCGACTTCTCCTAATGTATCAGTATAATACTTAACTCCTTTATTTCTGCCATTTATGTTAAATAACATATCTTCTTTTTCTATACGCATTGGTGAAACCTCTATATTAACTTCATTCCCCTTACATTCGATTCTGCCTACTAATTTATATCTTTTGCCTTCATTTTTTGCTTTCAATATATCTTCCTTTGAAACTGCTGTAATTCCCTTAATTTTCACTTCATTAATATTTATATTCTTTTTAAGCACTACTTTTGAAAGAATTAACATCTTAATTGCTGTATCATGTCCTTCAATGTCTAAGGTTGGATCTTTCTCCGCTATTCCCAATCTTTGTGCTTTTTCAAGCCCCTCATTAAAACTTAATCCACTTTCCATCTCTTCTAAAATAAAATTGCTGGTTCCATTTAATATTCCCTCAACTTTTTCAATATTTGCACCAGCTAAGTCCATTAACCCGCAATTTAAGCTAGGTAAAGCTCCTCCTGTAGTACAACCAACCCCAAGGGCTACCCCTTTTTCTTCACTAATTCTCTTTAATCCTTCATAATCAACTAATATTGGCCCCTTATTTCCAGTAACTACATTAATATTATTTTCTAACGCATATTTTATGTGAGTAAGACCTGGCTCCCCAGTTTCTTTATTGGTTTGAGTCAGTTCAACCATTAAATCACATTTCTCTTTCGTTAATACATCTCTATAATTAATTCCCGCTCTCCAATTTTTGTTGTTTTCTAATGAACCTGCATTTAAAACTTCCATTAGGTCTAGTGGATTACTGCTTAACACCCCACCTTTAGAATTTAATATTCCTCTAACTTTTATATCTAATCCTTCACTTTTAAGCTTTTCATGCTTATCTTTCAATAGCTTTATAAATGCTTTTCCTACTCCTCCATAACCTATTAATACTAGATTCATCCTTACCTCCTAATAATTAAGTTTTTCTTAAGAAAATATTTAAAAAATTCAAATTTCTTTTTATATCATATTGATATATAATTATATTATTGTGTTTTATGTTGAGAATCACCATGTGTTTAAGTTATATTTTAAAATTGTGGACAAGGAGTTGATGGGATAGTGAAAGAAATATATATATTGCTTACTTCTACAAATACTATTTATGCTAGAGCTATTAGACTATATACAAAAAAATCCTATACCCATTCATCAATTGCTCTTGATGATTCTTTAAATCATATGTACAGCATGACTAGAAAATATTATCGTAACCCCTTCTTAGGAGTTTTCAAAAAAGAAGAGATCGATAAAGGAGTCTTCTCCTTTTATCCAGAGTGTCCTGCTGTAGTTATTAAACTTAAAGTAAATGCTGAACAACATAATAAAATTCGCCAAATGATTTGGGATTTTAATAAACAGAAAATTAAGTACAACCTTAGAGGTATATTTTTTAGAGTGATAAAAAAAGAATATCGTGCAAAGAATAGGTTTTTCTGTTCAGAATTGATAGCCTATATTTTAAAAGAAACTGATGTATTTGACTTTGAAAAACCACTTAACTTTGTAGAGCCTTCTGACCTACTTACTATTCCAGATGCTGAGGTTATATATCAAGGTCCTTTGGCTAACTATTCTATCGACAATCTTCAATTTATGAATTAAAGAATTGGCTTGCAAAAATTAGATTTATTCTATCTTTGCAAGCCATTATTATTTATTTCTTCTATCTTTAAAGAAATCTATCAACACTTTACTACATTCCTCATTATATTCCCAACTTACTTCTACAAAGCTATCTAAATATGGATGATTCAAAATATCTGCAGCAGTTCCGCAGGCTCCTGCCTTAGGATCAAAGGTTCCTATATGTACTTTACTTATCCTACTTTGAATAATAGCCCCTGCACACATAACGCAAGGTTCTAAAGTAACATATAATTCACAGCCACTTAATCTCCAATCCCCTATAATTTTACTAGCCTTATCTATTGCTAATATTTCTGCATGAGCTAATGGAGATTTCAATGTCTCTCTTAGATTATGCGCCTTTGCTATGATTTTTCCTTCTTTGACTATCACTGCCCCAACTGGAACTTCAAGCTTTTCTTTTGCCTTATAAGCCTCTTTAAGCGCTTCCTCCATAAAACTCATATTTCTCTTTACCTTTCTAAAAATATGCACATAATACATACAACAAGTACGTTTTTTTAATAATATTATAGCATATATTTATATTTACTTTATTTTTAGTATGCTTTTTGAGTAAAAAAAGTACTATTACTGGGTCGTTTATATATTTTTAAGTGCTAATCTGCTATTTTTGTGTTTTTTAAAATAATGCAATACCCCATATTAATACCTTAAACACCTCCTTTAAGTCACTGAGAATTACTATATTTAACAAATATAATAGTATTATAGGAAAAATTTTTAGGAGGTGACGATTATGGGTGTTAATGACAAGATATTTTCCCAAGGAAATATAAGCAAAACTCTATTAAAGTTTGCTATCCCAGCAATGATTTCTCTATTAGTTGTTGAGCTGTATAACATGGTTGATACCATATATGTTGGAAGATATATTGGTTCCAATGCCATAGGCGCATTAACCATAGCCTTTCCTGTACAAAGGTTTATGACTGCCATAGGTATGTTAATATCCGTAGGAACATCTACCTTTGTAGCCAGAAATCTTGGAGAGAAAAACTATACTGGAATAAAAAAAACCATAATTAACAGTATTTTAATTACATTTTTAACATTAGGCTTATTATCCATATTAATATATGTTTTCCGTAAACCTATTATCATGAATCTTGGTGCAAGTGAAACTTTATATCCATTAGCTAAAACTTATATTTCAATAATATTAATAGGTACCTTATTCCAAGGTCTATCTATTGTTTTAGGATACATTATGACCTCACTTGGGGACACAAGAATTAATTTATATGGAAATTCAATCGGTGCTTTAGCAAACATCATAATAAACTATATTCTTATTGATATGATAGGCTTTGGTATAGAAGGGGCTGCAATAGCTACAATTGTTTCACAATTTCTTGCCTTCGCGTTTATAGTTTATAAATTCATAAAGATAAGAGATTTTATTAATCTATCTCTTTCTTCTTCAAATATACTTAAGAGCTTTTCACCTGAATTAATAAGAGATATATTTACAGTTGGTTTCTCAACCTTTGTTATAGAAATATCTGATGCAGTAGTTTCAGTTATACTAAATAACTTGTTATTATCAAAAGGTGGAGATGCATCAATAGTTATGATTGGTGTTATTACAAAAATATCTATGTTTATGTTTGTAACTATAATAGGTATAAGTTCCTCAATGCAGCCAATTGTTGGTTTTAACTATGGAGCTGGTAACAAAGAAAGAATGTTTAAAACCCTTAAAACTTCAATAAAATGGGTTACTATTTTCTCTTTAGCTATCTGGAGCGTTCTTATGATATTCACTCCTAATATAATAGGGGTTTTCCTAGAGGATTCTACCCTATTATCTCAAACTGTTACAGCCTTTAGAATATGTATATGTATATTGCCTACAGTAGGACTTTACTATATAGCAATCTATTATTATCAAGCAATTGATGATGCAAGAACCTCATTTTTGTTTTCAATTTACAGACAAATAGTTGTGTTTATTCCAATAGCTTTAATACTTATTAATGCTTTTGGTGTCATTGGTGCATGGATAGCATTCCCTCTATCAGATGGAATATCTGCAATAACTTCAATTTACTTTATGAAGAAAACTCTTAAACCTGAGCCTAGTAAAGATCTTAAAGTTAAAAGTGCAGATTTCAATATTAAGAGTACTAGTGTTAGAGTTCAAGGGAGAGCTTAAACCACCAATTAATAATTAGTATACAAAGGACTAAGAAAACATCTATTGTTATCTTAGCCCTTTTTTATTGTACTAATATTATTTCCACAAAATGCAATAATATATAATGTATCAGTTTTTTAAGAAATTATAATTTTACATTTTAAGGTTTTAATTTTACGCAAATATTGTATAATATTATGGTAAATAATAGACAAATTTTTCTATAGACTAATTAAATTTATATACGAGGTAATATAATGAAGAATTCAATCTTATCTATCGTTGTCCCATGCTTTAATGAGGAAGAAGTTTTACCAACAACCCATCATGAACTATCTAAGCTTTTAGATAAATTAATTAAAAATGAAAAAATAAGCAATAAAAGTGCAATTATCTATGTTGATGATGGTAGCAAGGACAAAACCTGGCACTTAATATCTGAACTTAATAGTTCTGCAGCCTATGCTTGTGGAATAAAGCTTGCTAAAAATGCAGGTCATCAAAATGCAGTAATGGCAGGATTGATGGAAGCTGCTAAAACGTCTGATATGATAGTTTCAATAGATGCTGACTTGCAGGATGATGTTAATGTGATAGAAGAAATGGTAGATAAATATCATGAAGGCTTTGATATTGTTTATGGAGTTCGCTCTTCTCGAGAAAGTGATACCTTTTTTAAGAGGAATACTGCATTAGCATTTTACAAATTAATGCATGTTATGGGAGTTAAAACTGTTTATAACCATGCAGATTTTCGTCTAATGAGCAAAAGAGCTGTAGAAGAATTAGACAATTATAAAGAAAGAAATCTTTTTTTAAGGGGAATTGTTCCTTTGATTGGTTATAACTCAACCTCTGTCTATTATGAAAGACATGAGCGTTTTGCTGGAGAATCTAAGTATCCATTAAAAAAAATGCTAAATTTTGCACTTGAAGGAATCACATCTTTTAGTGTTACACCAATAAGATTTATTACCTCTATAGGATTTATAATTGCTTTTGTTAGTATTTTTGCAGCAATATATTCTCTTGTATCATATTTTACAGGTAATGTTACTTCTGGATGGACATCATTAATCTTATCTATATGGTTTATTGGCGGAGTTCAATTATTATCAATTGGACTAGTGGGAGAATATATTGGAAAAATTTATACAGAAGTTAAAAGAAGACCAAGATATAATATAGAAACTATCTTAAATAAAGATTTAGAATAAAAAATGAGGGCTAATTATGATTTTTTTTAAAGAAAACAAATTTTTTAATATACTAGGTAACATAATTATTTTTTTCGTTAGCTTATTTTTACTATTTGTCATATTAGGCTTTTTTAGTATTTCAGTTAATGCTTTAAATATAAATATATTTTTTAAAATTCTTTTAGTTATTATTGGTTTTGCTATAATGACAGCTCTGCTTATTTTAATATCAAAACCAATAATATGGTTGACTAATAAATTAACCAGTAAACAATATATAGTATTTTTAATAATATTAACTCTAGCTACAAGAATTATATGGGTACTATTAATCAAATCCCCTATAACTTCTGATTTTAAGATTATGTACGAAACTGCTACTAAATTAATAAGCGGCGATTATTCAACAATTGATAGAAGCTATTTCAACCTATGGGTTTACCAATTTGGGTTTAGTGGTTATGAGGCATTGGTTATGAGTTTATTCCACACAACTAACCCATTAATAATCAAATTATTAAATATATTTTATTGCTTAGGAACTACTCTGTTGGTTTATAAAATAGGTAGTAAAATCTTTAACGAAACTTCAGGAAGAGTAAGTGGTTTTTTCTACTCAATTTACATATCCAGCCTAGTTATGACCTCTGCTCTTACAAATGAACATATTGCGACTTTTTTATTCTTATTAGGCATTTATGTCTATTTATGTAGCAACTTATCTTTTCCTGTTAGAGCAATTATCTTAGGTATTTTAGTTGCTCTTGGAAATATAAATAGACCTTTAGGTTCACTTATTTTATTAGCAATAATTATTTATTTAATTTTAATGCTTATAAAAGATTTTAACTTTGTTAACATAAAGCATACTTTTTCAAGCCTAGGTTTAATCATTTTATCCTACTTAGTTATAATGAACTTAGCTAGTTATATATTTATTGCAAAAGGAATTACTCCTTATAAATTAACTAATAGGGACCCTCTTTGGAAATTTGTAACTGGACTTAATTATGATACCAAAGGCCAATACTCTGAAAAAGATGATAGCTATTTATATAATATAAAAGATCCTGAAGAACGCAAAAAGTTAGAAATTCCGCTAATTAAGGAAAGAGTGTCTAATGTACCTAAATTAGCATCTTTAATAAAAGATAAGGTTCTTGTTATGTGGTCAGGCCCCGATGACTCAACCTACTGGACATGTCAGTATTTAAATAAACGAATTTTAAATATCTCTATTATAGGTACTGAGCGAATAGAGTTCATTGCAATGGCCTTCTATTCAATAATAGCAGCATTATTTTTATTTAAAGAAAAGAAGTATAATAAAAACATGTTAATCCTTCTTTTAATCGCTGGCTATGCATCTGTTCATTTCTTTATTGAGATTCAAACAAGGTATAAATATTTTATGATTCCTCTTCTAACAATTGTTCAGGGGTATGGAGTCTATATTTCAAGCAAATACTTAAAGAGATAAAAATAGGGACTATTTCGTATACGAAATAGTCCCTTATATATTATTTTTCTTCCTTTTTTATCATTCTAACAATATTAGCCTTATGTCTATATATCATTATCACACTGGCACATATAGTTGCAATTATTATTGGACGCGGTTCTTTTAAAATAATACATATTATAGGAATCGTCGCTCCAAGTGAAATTGATCTAATTGATACTATCTTAGTAGTAGCTCTTAAAATAAAATAAACTACCACCCCTGATAAGGTTGCAATTGGTGCTAATAGTATAAAGGCTCCCATGGTTGTATTAACTCCTTTACCTCCATTAAACCCTAAAAAAGGAGTATAATCATGACCCAATATTACAACTACCGCAATAATAGAAAGATATACATCTGTAGAAATAGGTAGTTCATATAGCTTTGAAGCAACTATTCCTAAAGCTACTGCCACAACTCCTTTAACAATATCTCCTACCTGAGTTGCAATTGATATCTTCGTTCCTACTATCCTTTTTACATTGGTTGATCCAATATTTCCACTCCCTTGAGTTCTTATATCAATCCCACAAAAATGCTTTACTAGCAAATATCCTGTAGGTATAGATCCTAACATAAAAGCAATTAAAATGGTTATAAGAATAATCATTTTTTCCTCCTAAATATATACTTTTATATATACTAATCTTTACTGCATTATATATTATATACCACATATACTTTACTTACAATCAAGCTTAAAAATCTTAATATTTAGCACCTCCTTACTATAGTTGTCTGTTTTGTAATAATATGGGTTGTATGGTATAATTGTTTTAAATTTATTAACATAAATTATAAGGAGAATAATTAATGCAGATAAACTTTGAAATTTCAAAAAATGACTTTATAAGAGCACAATGTGACTATATATTTAATTCATCAAGCTATATTTTTTCAAAAGTATCATTTATAACTATACTACCTTTTTTAGCAGCACTCATAGTGTATATTGGTGATTTAAAAATAGGCCTAATAGGTTTTGCCATTTGCCTTATTGTGATTTATACAATCTTTATACCTATTGGACCCATTATATTTAAATATATTATTACTAGGACAGTAAATAAAAAATATATATTCTTAGAACGCTCTATAAAGATTTCTGTATTATTGAATCCTGAAGCTATCAAAGTAACCTATAATAATGCTAATTTAGAATTTGATTGGTCCTCAATTCTAAAAGTAGTAGAAACTTACCGTTACTTTCACTTTTATACAACTACCATAGTAAATGAGCGTCTATTCATACCTAGAAATAATGAAAATAGACAAGCTATTATAGATATACTTAAAAATAATCTACCTGATGATAAATTCAGTTCTATTAAAGAAAAACAAAATATCTTTAGTGCCGCAGAGGATTATAAAAAATACAAAAAACTATTTAATAACTTTAAATAGAAAGGAGACTTGCTAATGCAAATAGACTGTAATTTTTCAAAATCGGAGTATGTAGAAGCTCAATGTGATAATTATTTTAATACAAATGACTACTTATTAAGAGAATTTTTTAGCCTATACTTTATTCCATTTATCTTATGCGGCATGATATATTTAGTGTTTAACCATAACTTCCTTATGTTTATCCTTTCTATTATCTTTTTTTACCTACTTGTTATAACTGTTGGCTCAAAATTTTGCAGGTTTCTTTTTATGAAAACCATAGAAATGAGGTATCTAAAATCAGGCAAAAATTATATGGTTTCAATATTACTAACTAATGAATCAATTAAAGCTATTAGCACATATTCTACCGTGATTTATAATTGGTCTTCAGTAAACAAGGTATTAGAAAACAACTTATATTTTCATATCTATATTGGGGTAAATGGTCGTGTCTTCATACCTAAAAATATACAAAACAAGCAAATGCTTATAGATGCCCTTAAAGATAATATACCTGAACATAAATTTACTTTTATTAAAAAGCAACGAAATATATTTGATGTGTTTAAAGACATAAAAAAAGAAGGTAAATAACCTTCTTTTTACATATCCTATTTTATTATAAATGCTGAAGGTAAATACCTTCCTGTCTCTGAGCTTGATGGTTTATTTACTATCTTATCCTTATAATACATTATAGTAGACGCTCCCCCATCTAGATTTGTTGCATTATAAACATCATATTTTAAAAGAATATCTTGGACTTCTTTTAATGTTGCTCCAGGGCTTAAAATCTGTCTACCATCTATTACTAACATAACTATGGACCCGTCTTTTCTTTGTCCAATAGCTGTTCTAGGCGCAATTCCCCAACCACCATTTCCACTTTTAATTGTAGGTTCTCCATCTACTATTAAATAAGGGAAAAATGTTATCGCTTCTTTTATCTTAAGATCTCTCATTTCATTTAAGGTGTAGTTGCCTAGTACCAGAATACCATCTTCATTAAATCCAACCATTTCATACTTTTTATTTTCCTTACCATATAAGACTTTCCCATTATGAATTACAACCCCCAAGGGCGTCCCACCGTTACCTACTCCGTTATCATCTTGGAAGCCACCTGCATTTATACCTGCAATTGCTCCTTCTTGCTTAATGATATCTTCTAGCTTCTTTCCACTTCTTCCAATGGTGTCAGGTATCCCTAGTGTCACTCTTTTAGGATCTTTTATGATTAAGACATAACCTTTATATTTACCGTTTGAAATATCTATAAGTTCAGTTCCGTCATAAGGCTGGCTAACAGCTTCACTCATAGCAGGTTTATATTCATCAACTGAAATATCATTAACTGTTGAATTCTTGTCATCCTCAATCTTATTTTTTGCCATAACTTTATCTATTTCATCTTGGCTAAATAGCATTGTTGCTAAATATTTATGACTAAGAGTTGTCATTGCCGTAGTTATATAATATTCTCTAATGTTTTCAAGAGGGCCATAAACCACTAAAGGTATACTTATACACATAGTAATTATTATATTAGCTAAAATAAATGCACCTATGTGAAATAACCCCTTCTTCACCTTTGATTTCTTTTTGTAGCGATCCATTCGTTTAACTTTTTTCTCCATATTACCTCACTTATAAATTATATTCATATGATTATTTTACTTTATATTTGATTACCCCATCAATAAAAAAAATCTTAAATATATTGAACAAATTAGTAACAAATTGTATAATATGAACAAGGTTCATTTTAAAAATGGAGGATAAGGATGCCAAAGATTATAGAGAACTTAAGAGATAAAATACTAGATGAGGGGAAAAAAGCTTTAATTGAACAAGGATATAAAAATGCAAGCATTAGAGATATTACAAAAGCTTGTGGAATAGGAACTGGAACCTTTTATAACTATTTTAATAATAAAGGCGAACTTGCTATAGAGGTTTTTGAAAGAGATTGGTCTATGATAATTACTTCTATTCAAGCTATTGTAAATGCTGACATCTCACTTAAAGATAAACTTTTTCAAATATTTCTATATGTAGATGGTTTTCTAAAAAATCATATTAGTGTTTTTGTAGAAATGTCTAAAGAAGATTATACCTATAATGAAGTGGATGTAATGGCCCCTCTTTACGAAGCTATAGAGAATATCCTTCTATTCCATAAAAATAAAGGTGATATAACCTCATCAATAGAATTAGCTAAACTAACTAAGTTCTTAGTTTATAACTTAACGAATATATCAAAACAAAAGTTTATGACCTTTGACGAATTTTATGCACTTTTAAACTTATGATAATTAGTGCATTTTTTTAAATTTTATATGAACAAGGTTCAGAAAGGAGTTTTATATGAAAAAATCAAACAAAAACATAATGTTACTATTATTTTTACTGGGCATATTTATAGGAGCTTTAGATTCAGGTATTGTTTCTCCAGCTAGAACTGTAATAGCAAATTCGTTTAACATATCTGCTAGCAGCTCCATATGGATGATTACAATATATACCTTAGCTTATGCTGTTGCCATGCCAATAGCCGGAAAACTATCTGATAGGTTTGGGAAGAAAAAAATATATGTTATTAGCATTTTATTATTTGGAATAGGTTCAATGCTATGCGGAATCTCAGATTTTTATGGTGGATTTACCCTTTTACTAATATCAAGAGTAATTCAAGCTATAGGCGGTGGTGGAATAATGCCAATAGCTACAGCATATATAGGTGAAAGCTTTCCTCCTGAGAAAAAAGGTGCTGCCTTAGGTATGGTTGGAGGAATCTATGGTATAGCAACGACCTTGGGTCCTACAATTGGTTCAGGCATATTAAACTTAGTTGGTTCATCAAACTGGGGATTTTTATTCTTTATAAATGTTCCAATATGTATAATAATTTTAATACTTTCTACCATGACTCCAAAGGATGATAGAGTTACTGTACCAGGAAAAATTGACATATGGGGAAGTATAGTTATAAGCTTAACCATCCTTTCACTAATGTACGGCTTAACTAACTTAAAATTCTATGAATTCTCTAGCAGTATTAAATCTAACGATGTATGGCCTTTCTTATTAGCATTTATAATACTTTTACCAGTATTAATTTTCATAGAAAAAAGAGCTGAGGATCCTGTGCTCAATTTAAAATACTTCACTAATAGAGAAATAACTTTAGCATTAATAATAGGCTTTATTGTTGGTGCTGGCATGATGGGAGTAGTTTTTGTACCTCAATTTGGAGAAAATGTTTTAAAAATCAAATCTGGTTCTGGAGGATATATCGTAACAATCATGGCTATTTTTGCTGGAGTAGGTGCTCCTATAAGTGGAAGACTTATAGATAAATTCTCAGCAAAATTAGTTTTAATAGTAGGGTTTATATTATCTGGTATTGGAACATTGACTCTAGCTTTATATACTGCAAATCATCCAAGTTTCTTAAGTTTAGTAATAGGCTTGATATTTGTTGGACTTGGGATGGGCTGTACTATGGGTGCTCCGCTCAACTACATAGTTCAGACTAATGTAAGTGCTAATGAAACTGCAACAGCCCAATCAACTCTTTCTTTAGTAAGATCTATAGGAGTTGCAATTTCTCCAAATATACTCATAGGGTTTATATCTGAAGCAGGTAAAAATATGTCTACTAAACTAATGGATGTTATTCCAAAAGCACAAGCTCCACAGATTCCTGGAATGTCATCAGCCCCTTCTGGAAGCATGTCTATGAGTTCAGGGGGAATATCTCCAGATCAATTGCAGACTTTACAAAACTCAGATGTTACAACAATTGTAGATTCTATTAAAAAGTTTAGTGAATCAATGATAAATGATAAGGTTGCCCCAGCACTTAATGGAATAACCTCTGCTCCTAATTATAGAGGACCAAAAGCTGATGTTTTATTAGCAACTATAAAAGAAGGTTATTTAAAACAAATCGAAGATGCTAGAGTAACTATAGAAAATGTATTCCAAAGCACTTTAAACTCCGGATATTCAAAACTATTTATAGGTGCTGCTATTATTGCATTATTAGGCTTAATATTCTCATTAATGCTTTCTAAGAATAAAAAAGATTTAGCATAAAAAATTTACCCCAAAATAGAATTTCTCATTCTACTTTGGGGTAATCTTATTCTTTTTCGTAGTATAATTCTTCAGTTAATCTAATTAACTCTTTTATTTTCTCACTCTTAATGCTGTAATACATGAACATACCGCATTTTTTTGCATTAACCACTTTAGCATCCTTTAGTATCTTTAGATGTTGTGAGAGATTTGCTTGACTGAATTCTATATCTTCATTCATTTCACAAACACACATCTCTCCTGTAGAAAGTCTTTTTGCAATTTTAAGTCTCACAGGATGAGCTAAAGCTTTAAAGATATTCACTTGAAATTCATCCATTAAAACTTCACCCCTATTTCTTATTTTCCAAATAGTACGTCTAGTACCTTATCTCCAGCTCCTCTATTTTTTCCTATATAAGGATAGCAGTGAATGTGTATAGCAGGATTAAAATTAAGCTCTATTATCCCATAATTGCTTTCATTTAATGGAACCTTTATATCCTGTATCATCATATCAACTCCACAAATAGTTGCTCTAGCTGCCTTGGCAGATTTTGTAGCCATAGCTTTATAGCTCTCATGCATCTCATCAGTAAAATCAATGCTATCTCCACCTGTACTTATATTAGAATTTTCTCTTAAATAAACAATTTCGCCTTCCTTAGGTACATAATCAAAATTCTTTCCTTGAGCTTTAAGGAACATTTCTTCAATTTCTCCTAAAGATATTTTTTCAAGAGGAGTTTTATAACCCTTTCCTCTTAATGGATGTTTATTTTTCTCCTTAACTAATTCAGTTATAGTTCTAGCTCCATCTCCTTGAACATTTGCAGGAACCCTATGAAGTATTCCCACAACTTCATCTGCTATTACTAAAAATCTATATTCCTTACCACTTATAAATTCCTCTACTAGTGCAGTTTTATCATTTTCAAAAGCTATCTCTAAAGCTCTAATATAATCCTCCTTAGAGAATTCTTCTTTAAAAATAGATATTCCTATTCCAAAATTAGTTGATTTAGGCTTTATTACTATTTGTTTATTCTTAAACAATTCATAGTCAGCCTTTGCTTCTTTAATACTGTTATAGTTTTTTCCTGATGGAACTCTTACTCCATTTTCTTTTAGTACTTCCTTTGTTACTACCTTATTTTCCATAACAAGTACAGTACTATAAGAATCTTTTGAAGTCTTAGTTGCTTGCTTTACATATTCAACTTTGTTATCTTTCTTTAACCTTACAAAGTTTTCTTCTCTATCTAAAACCTCAACTGATATTCCTCTTTTTATTGCATTCTTAAGTAATATTTGAGTTGAAAGTTCTAAGTCTTCATATCCTATTAAGCTAAAATCCTGCCTTTTACTTTCTTCATAGTAATCTTTTGCCTTAGCTAAATGAAAACTTACATAACTACTATCTATTATTTCCTTAGTAATAACAGCCGCATAAGTCTTACTTACGTCTAAAACTTTTTCTCTTGCTGCTTCTATAACCTTTCTTAGATAATCAGTTTTATAATCTAACTTGTTAACTATCTCTGTTAAGTTATCTATTATTTTTAGGGCTTCTTCTTTGAATGAAGCTTTTTCTCCATCCTTATTATAGATAAAGCTATCCTCTCTTCTTCCTGCCATGGTTGCAACTTTATGATTTATATTGGCAATTTTTTGCTCAGCTTCTGTTAATGTACTTTCTTTCATGAACAACATATATATCATAAATAAATGCACTAAATATAAATCTTCTATAAATATTCCATTTTTATTAAGTGGGTTTAAATCCAAGATTCTTATCTCTAGATATTCAATTCCATCCTTCATAAGTTTCTCTTGAGAACATCTTTTACAAGTACTTTTTAACCTAACAGGACCATAAAACTCACTAGCATTATCTAATTTCCCATCATTAATAAGTTTTTGAATACTTCCGATGTACTGCTCTAGTGAATCATAATTAACTAAATAATCTTCTTTATTTTTATATCCCCATTTACTATTTCTTAGTGATATCATATTTTTAAAGTAACAGCTTCTATCTGCTAACTCCTGAATATCATCTGTACATCTATCTAAATAAGTCTCGTGGAATACCGGACTAGCTCCTGTTAAATAAATCAAAAACCATCTATATTTTATAAAGTTTCTTGTTATCTTAAGGTAAACTTTATTTTTAAATTCTTTTAAACTTTCTCCCTTTCCAAGGCTTTTATATAAACTATTTATAAACTCTTCTTTAAATGAAAAGTTGTAGTGAATACCTGATAGAAGTTGTTTCTTTCTACCATACTTTTCTGAAAGTTTCTCCCTATATAACCTCTCTTCCTTACCTTCTTCGGAAAAAACAGCTATCGGTATTTCCTCATTACTTGGTAAGATAGGCGGATTACTTTGTGGCCATAAATATTCTTCTCCAATGGATAGAGAAACTATATTTTGAAGATTTTCTATATAATCATAAAGTTCTTCTATGCTATTACAAACTGGTGTAATTACCTCTACTTGGCTTTCTGAAAAATCAGTTTTAATATATGGATTCTTTAACTTATCTCCAAATATGGCTGGGTGTGGAGTTAGTGACAGTTTACCATCCTTACTAACCCTTACATTTTCCTTTTCAAGTCCAAAATTTCCTTTAAATAATTTTGTTACTATATCTTCAGTTAAGATCGATTCTAATAATTCATTGTCAACACTTTCCATTACACTGTTCTCTCCTATCTACTACAAAGGTTTTTCTTAAAAATATAATAAACCAAGTAACTAATATTATTCCTTTTATTAAACTACTTAAACTTATACTTGCCCATATTCCATTAAGTCCGAGTATATTATCCTTTGATAATATCATTGCCATAGGTATTCTTAAAGCTGTAAAGGTAATACTTATAATCGGTGGAACATAAGTTTTTCCAACTCCATTAAAAGCACCTACCGTAAGAAGTTCCATACACATAAACACTTGGGAAAACCCTAAAATTCGCATATAATTAGTACCTAAATCCACTGCTGCTTGTTCTTGAATAAAAATACTAAACAATTCCTTTGGGAATAAAATAAAAATAATTGAAATTAAAAGTCCAAATATTATTGTGGTAGTTAAAGCACTAAAATAGCCTTTTTCTATTCTCTTGTATTTCTTAGCTCCATAGTTTTGACCTACATAAGCTGCTATGGCTCCTTGTATTCCCCCTATTGCCATATATGATACAGATTCTAGTTGCACGCCTACCTTTTGAACTGCTATGGCTGTGGCTCCAAAGCTTGTAATTAGTCTTGCAATAATTATTGATATTCCTATAAAACTAACTCTTTGAAGTGAAACCGGCATACCCATCTTTAATACTTCTTTAGCTTTAATAAAATCAAACTTTACAGAAACCCCCTTGAAACTAAAATACTCCTTTGCTGTAAAGATAAAAATAATAAATACTATAATTCTTGAGAGATTTGTAGCTATAGCTGCTCCTGCAACGCCCATTCCAGCTACTGGTCCTACTCCAAAAATAAGTATCGGATCTAGTATTATATTCGCTATAAAGCCAATTGTATTTGCCTTAAAAGGCAGCTTACTATTTCCAAAGCTATTTAATATAGTGCTTTGTATTGAATTAAAATACATAAAAATAACGCCTACAGCTGAATAAACTAAAAAATCTTTTGCCATTTTTTCTATTTCGATATCATTCAGTTGAAAAAAGCCTATAAGCTTATTTTTAAGTACTACTATTAATATTGAATATACCACTGCCAAAATTACTGATAATATAAAACTATTTTTTATATATATTAATGTTTCTTCTTTTTTGTTCGCCCCAACACTCTGGGCTATCTTAACTCCGCTCCCTATCATGATAATTGCAAACAAAGCTAATGCTAGATTTATAAAAAAGCTTGCTGTCCCCACTGCTGCTACTGCCTTACTTCCAATCTTACCTACCCATATCATATCAACCATCCCATAGGCTGTTTGAATAAAGTTTGTGGCTATAATAGGTAATGCTAGTTTAATAAGACCTGTTGTTATTTTTCCTTCTGTTAAATTTATATTATCTTTCATTTTAATCCCCCAGTACGAAATAATTATATTAGAATATCCTTATATAGTCAATAAGCTTAACTCTCATTTTTTATAATTTATTACTTCCTCATATCTTACTTACTTCATAAAGGGATTTTATTTAAAGTCTTTTAACTCAATTAATAATAAATATATTTTCTTACTTGTATAAGTTATTTTAATCATAGTTTTTAACATGATTTCTTACAAATAAAACCACGGTACTTAATATCGCACAAATCATTGCTGCCATTAAATAGTTTTTTATTAATCTTCCAGTAAAATGTACAATTAGAAAAAAGGAAACGAATAAAATAATATTTTCAATTATCCTTCTCATGATATTCCTCCTAATTACAAAAATTTCGACTAATTGTGTACTAAAATATTGTTTATTTTATTATACAAGAAGAGTGTTTTGAAATATTATTTATGTAATGAAAAGTAGTTTTTTTGTAATAACCGTTATGATTTAGATTTTAATTAAATAAAAAGATACTTAAAGGTATAAGTAACCTTAAGTATCTTTATCATTTATTTAACTAATCCTTTAATATATCTACTTGAAATGTAGCATTCTTCTCCATTTACCATATAGGCTATTCTATTTTTTAAATCTATTTCTTTTATATTTGTCTTATTAACTATGTAAGATTTATGACATCTATAAAAATTATTATCTAGCATTTCTTCAAGTTCTTTCATCTTCGAATAAAATTCAATCTGCCTGTCCATTCCATGGAGAATAATTTTATGTATAACATTAGAAGTTTCAAAAAATAGGATTTTATTAAATTCAATGTTTATAACCTTATCACCTATTTTAATATAGAACCTCTTCTCGTCAGCAGTTTTAATGTGAAATCTTTTATCTGCTTCTTTTATACATTCATGAATTTTATTTTTTAAGTTTTCAAAATCATCTTTTATAATATAATCCATTGCCTCAATCTTATATTGGAATGTTAAGTAGCTAAGCTCTCCATGGGTAGTTACAAAAACTATATACCCATTAGGATCCTGTTTTCTTATTTCAACAGCTAAATCGATACCATTTATGTCTGAACTTAAGTCTACATCTAAGAAGTATAAACCTCTTCCGTTATGATTGCATACGTACTCTATCAATTCATTTGGACTTCCAGTCTCTAATGCTAAACACATATCAAAATCTTCTATTGTAATTATGTTATCTACTATTCTCTTAAAATTTTCCCTTTGACTTGCATCATCTTCACAAATAAATACATTGAGCAAGACTTACTCCCCCCCATCATGATTGCAGCACAACTTTATTATACCATATGTTTTCCATATAATTTCAAGAAGAATATAATGTTTGGTGATTTGAGCGTATATAAAGACTTTTTTGCACTAGGTCTTTATAAATAAACTTCTCTATATATGCTATTTTATTTGCATATATATATAAATTTAGAACGGTTATTACAAAAAAAACATCACTTATTACTTTTTTGAAACAAGCTATAATATTCTTGCTATAATTCACATAAGGAGTAAATAAAATAGGCTTTGCAAAAAGAGGTGAAAAATAAGTATGGAAAGTTACGAAGATAAAACCCTAGGTGGTGGCATAATAGCTGTTGTTGTAATCCAATTATTTTTCAGCGCCTTATCAATAATTTTACTAACATCTACTTATTTACTTAAAGATCAAATCGACCAAATTGCAGGAGCAGAGCAAGTTGCCAAAATCACTTTTGGACAAGTATCTTTAACTGCCATATTAGTTTTAGTCATAATAACCGGTATTATTTTTATATTATTTAAAAAAGCTATAGGCATTTTCCTTTACTTTGCTTCAGTAACACTCAACACTATATACTCATTAATTTTAAATGGGTTTAATTTAAGCATATTAATATCTTTAATTCTGCCAATTCTTATGGGTGTATTTATAAACCAGAAAAAAGAACTTTTTGGTATAGGGGTTAAGGGTAACAATATAAATATTTAATTAAGTCTACACTGTTGATTAAATATAATTTTTCTCCCAAATTGAAAAGGGTACTTTTAGGTTAAAATTCTTGGGGAAGGATTTTATCTTTGAGGTACTCTTTTTGTTTTGTTTATAAATAAGTATGGTGAGTTTTGCTAATATTAATAAATATAGGTATATGTTCTAGGTATATTGTGATATTATATAAGTATATACCTATTTGTTTATATAATATTTATATTATGGGGTGATTGCTATGACAAAATATACACAAATTGCAAATGATATTAGAACTCAGATTGTTAAAGGTGTGCTTCAAGCCAATGAGCAATTACCTTTTGAAAAAGATTTATGCATAAAGTATGATGCAAGCAAAATGACAGTAAAAAAGGCTTTAGATATTTTAGTATCTGAAGGGCTAATTGTTAAAAGAAGAGGTTCTGGCACATTCGTTAAAAGCATTAGTAATATAGATATGAATAGACTTTTGGTTGCTAACCAATTTAGAGGTCTTACTGCTTTATATAGTGACCACAAAGTAACTAGCGATCTTATTACATTTGATGTTGTTGCAAGTAACGAAGAAGTTACACAAAAGCTTAACTTAGAAAGTGAAGAATTTGTATACAATCTATTAAGAGTAAGATATGTTGATGAAGAACCTTATGTTATTGAACATACATTTATGCCTATAAACCTAATTCCTGGTCTTAAGAAACAGCATACTAAGTCATCTATTTATTCTTATATTGAAGAAGATCTTGGCCTTAAAGTTCAAAGTTCTCACAGAACTATTAGAGTTAGAAAGTCAAGTGAACTTGAACAAAAGTATTTAAACCTAAAAGCAGATGACCCTGTAGCAGTTGTTGAACAAGTTGCTTATTTAGAAAATGGTACTGCCTTTGAATATTCTATATCAGTACATAGATATGATCGTTTTGCTTTTGAAACCGTAATAGTAAGATAACTAACAAAAAACGAGAGAATTAATCTTAAATTCTCTCGTTTTCATTTTATAACTTATTTAAAACCCATTATTTTCAGAAACTTCTTTAAACCAGTATCCAGACTTTTTAATAGTCTTTTTCTGAGTTTTTAAATCTAAAGAAATAAACCCATATCTATTTCTATATGCATTTATCCATGACCAGCAATCTATAGGTGTCCATAGATGATATCCAAAACAATTACTTCCTTCTTCTATTCCTTTATTCAAAAACTGTAGATGTTCAGTTATAAATTCTATTCTGTAGTCATCTTCAATGACTCCTTCAGAGTTTAAGAATCTTTCTTCACCATATACACCCATTCCATTTTCAGAAATATACCAAGGGATATTCCCGTAATTATCTCTAATATTTATCGCTATATCATACATAGCTTCAGGATATATCTCCCAACCCCTATGGGGGTTCATTCTTCTTCCTGGCATTTCGTATGCTTCAAAATATTTATCTGGGAACCATCCATTAGCATAATTAAATTCACTTTCTCTAGCTTTTACTCTAATAGGTTGGTAGTAATTAACTCCTAAGAAATCAACTTTATTGTTTTTTATTATATTTAATTCCTCACTAGTAGCTTCCCATAACACTCCATCATTTTTAAGCGTCTCCTCTATTCCATCAGGAAACTTACCTAAAACTGCTGGGTCAAGGAACAACTCATTATGGAACTTATTTGCATAGTCAGCTGCAAGTAAATCTTCTTTTGAATTAGCTCTTGGGTATGCTGGAGTAAGATTAAGTATTATTCCAATCTTTCCATCCTTGTTGTGTTCTACTTTTCTAAATTCTTCAATGGCTCTAGCTGATGCAAGATTTAAATTAAAAGCTACCTGCATAGCTTTTTTACCATCAACTATCTTTGGATAATGAAATTCTCCAATATATTGCCCTTGTACTATAACTATTGGTTCGTTAAATGTTGTCCAATACTTTACTCTATCCCCAAAAAGCTCAAATGCCTTTCTTGCAAATTTCGCAAAAAGCTCCACAACATATTTTGATTCCCATCCACTATATTTTTCATATAGTTCAATAGGCAAGTCAAAATGATGTATATTCATTACTGGTGTCATTCCATTTTTTATACATTCATCAATTACAGCATTATAAAACTTAACGCCATCATGATCAACTTCTACTGTTTCAAAATCTTTTATTAGTCTAGTCCACTGAATTGATGTTCTAAAAGAATTAAAGCCAATACTTTTCATCATCTCTAAGTCTGATTTATAACTATTATAAAAGTTAGATGCTATATTGGGTCCAACCTCTTCAAAAAATTCACTAGGTTCTATGTCATACCAATAATCAAATACATTTCTATGCTTCTTGTTAAATGTTCCTTCTGATTGCGGTCCTGAAGTAGCAGCCCCCCACCAAAAGTTTTCAGGAAATTTGTATTTCAATCTCTAACCCTCCATTCTTTAATAAGTATTAACTTCTATTTTATGTTATTAACACCTTTATTATATGAATTTATTTTTTAAATGTCTATACCTTTATTGGGTATATATAATCATATTATTTGTTTCATATACCTATTGTGCTTAAGAAGAACTAAATAAAAAAGATGGGATAATCCCATCTCTCTTATTGAATATTTTATTTGAACTTTTGAATAAAGTTTTTATCTAACTAAGAACTTTAGCTCATTTATTAAAATAGCTGAAAACAATATTAGTAGCATTGTTGCCAATATTAAGAAAGGTATTTTTATAATATCCCATCTTTTTTTTAGATATTCAGGAAACTCTAACCTATTCGTTTCCTCTTTCCATACTGAGTTTTTATTATCTGTACTCACATTAATTAAAAAACCCTCTGCATTAGATGCGAAGTATATTCTATTTTTATCTAACTTTATATTTAAATCTGTATCTCCATCTAATATAAGAACCCCTTCACAAACTGCTCTAAATACTCCTATCGCATCGCCTTTTCTCGCATATATTCCTGCCTTTGACACCATATCCTTCATAAACCCTAAAAGCCCTTTAATAATCCAATTATCATAATCACATACATGCTTTTTTATAACCTTTATTCTACATCTATCTTTATTTATTTCTAGGACTTCATAACTATTTTTATTCTGTAATTTAACCATTCTTTCATTTATGTATATATCAAATTCATCTTTCTTTGACTCTGGTGTATTAATTGTCAACCTGGCCACCATTATATTCCCCCATATATTCTCTCTAATCTATACCATAAAATTGAAATTATAGATTCCGCTCTTATTTTAACACCTATTTGATACCATTTATCCTATTTGTAGTAAAAGACTAATTTATAGTAATAAACGTAAAAACAAATATTAATTTGTACATAATGCCTTATCTTTTTAATAATCTTATTATCTTAAGATTGTCTTAATTTTGATTAATATCCTAAACTTAGGAAGATATGTGGTATAATATAACTTATAAAGGGTTATATTTAAAAGTATGGAGGTATAATTATGAGTCCAGTTTTTGTTTATATTCTTATTGGAATATTTGCACTCTATTTAATCTTGATGATACCACTTCAATATCACTATTTAGTTTCTTTATATGAAAGGGAACTAAAAGCAGGTTCTCAGTCAAAACTATACGATAATATGTCTTTTGAAGAACTTAATATTCACGCTAACACTCAGAGTATAAACATTATTCCAAACTTCATAGCTTATATAATTTTTAAGTTCAAATACAAAAACAAACATCCAATGATTTAATTGTAAAAGCTCACTCTAACTTAGAGTGAGCTTTTGTATAAATTCCGTATCTTTTGTATTAGTTTCTAAAAAAACATTATCATATTTATCTATTATTTCTCTTAAATTACTAAGTCCTAGTCCTCTATTTTTCCCCTTAGTTGAAAATCCTTTTCTATTTATTTCAAATACTTTAGGCACGCTTACACAATTGTTTTTAATTACAATAAGTAAGGTTTCATATACCCTGACAAAGCCTATATCCAATTTGGGTTTTTCACACTCTTGGGCTGCTTCTATGGCATTATCTAATAATATACCTAGTGCTCTAGTTGCGTCTTCTACATTTATTTTGATGTCATCTATTTTATCAGCTATATCTATATTTACATCTATGCCTATTTCCTGCGCTCTAACGAGTTTAGAAGATAGTAAGCCTTTAACTTCTGGTATTTCGATATTCTTTAAATGACCTATTTTAAAATTATTATTTTCCATACCTGAACTTAAAGGAATAATATTATCATAAAAATGTCTCTTTAAGCTTTCCATATCATTATTATCCATATGTCCTATCATTGAAGATATTATATTTATATAATCATGTCTAAAAGCTCTCATCTCTGAATATAATCGTTCAAGATTTGCCGTATATTCTTGTAGATTTTGCATCTGTGTTTGCTTATTTTTAATTTCTAAATCTTTAGTTACTCCCCTAAGCAGTACATACATTATTGCTATAATAATTCCAAAATATATTAGAAATAATATTACATTTATCTGAGCTGCCCTATTAGTCGCTTCACTATTATCCTCTATTATTAAATTTATATAAAAAATTATAAGTGTGAAAATTAACATAGTAGCAATTAAATATAGAGGTCTATTTTTAAATTTTAGAGCTTGTTCAACATTTTTTCTGTTTATTATCATTCCAATAACACTGCTTATTACAATTATCAGCGGAAAGATTAAAACTGTTAAAACATAATAAATATGTGTTTCTCTAAAGTTTTTTCCGATATTAATCTTAAAAACAAACATAGTTATAAAAATTAAAATATAGGTTGCCACGACACATATTATTGTAGCTGCTAATGGCAATATTATACTAACTCCAATATTGTGTGTTTTTTTATATAAACAAAATATTAAAATCAAATTCATAGGAATTATCGATAAATATGGGCTTATATATCCAAAAGGAAATGATCCTAATATTGCTACAGAAGTAAATATTAGAACTTCTTTCTTAGTGAACTTAATAGTAACTAAGTTCATTATAGAGATAAAAATGCATACAATGCTTATAAAGATATTGATAAAATTCTCCATAAAAACCCCTCATATTCCAAATTTAGATATAATATTACTTCCTGCACCTTTTATTATATAACTATTACTGCTAATAACAACCATATTATTAAAGCTTTGTTTATAAAACATATAATCCTTATAATATCACCTCTAGAGATTTATCCCAGCAGTACTATTACTTTGCTATTAACTTCACAGTATAAGCCTGCATTATATAAGAAAAACTAAATTGAGTAAAAGAAATAGGAGGTGAAGAAATGGAGGTTTTAAAACTAGCACCTAATGAAACTATGCAAGTACATGAAATGCTAAACTTTAAGACTGTTTGTATGACTACATCAAAATTAATGGAAGGTGTAGTTTTTGATCAAGACTTAAAAAAATTGCTTGAAAAAGATGTACGGCAATCGATGACTGCAATAACAGATTTACAGAACTTATTGTCAAAAGCTCCAAATATAAGATAGGAGGTTTAAGATAGATGATTACTGATTACTTAGAAGTAAGAAATGCTGAGGGAATGCCCAAATTAATAGATGAGACCATGTCTCTTACCTTTTTACTTAATGCAAAAAGTGGTGTTAGGAACTGTGCTATTGCACTAACAGAAGCAACTTCTCCATCTGTAAGATCCGTTCTTAAAAGACAATTAGACGATGCATTAAACTTACATGCAGAAATATCTGATCTAATGCTAAGTAAAGGTTGGTTTCATCCAGTTGACTTAGAAAAACAATTTAGAATGGATATAGAATCCTCAGAAACAGCAACACAAATAGCTAACTTAGATTTATTCCCTGGAAACACAAATAGACTAGGAAATTTTGCAACTCCAGAAAAGTAATTAAGGAGGTAACATAATGAAGGCTGTAACATTTCAAGGAATTAAAAGAGTTGAAGTTAAAGATGTTCCGGATCCCACTATAGTTAAACCTGATGACATAATAGTCAAAATCACAAATACTGCAATATGTGGATCAGATTTGCATCTTATTCATGATATGGTTCCAAATTTACATCAAGATTATATTATAGGACATGAGCCTATGGGCATTGTTGAAGAGGTAGGTAAGGAAGTTAAAAATCTTAAAAAAGGAGACAAAGTTGTTGTTCCTTTTAACGTAAGCTGTGGTGAATGTTTTTATTGTAAGCATGACTTAACCTGTATGTGCGATAACTCAAATCCTAATGGAGAAAATGGAGGATTTTTTGGATATACTGATACCTTTGGTGGATACCCTGGTGGTCAGGCAGAATATTTAAGAGTTCCATACGGAAACTTTACCCCTTTTAAGGTTCCTGATGATTGTGAAATTAAAGATGAAAACTTGCTATTAATGGCAGATGCTATGGGAACTGCTTATTGGAGCGTGGAGAATGCTGGAGTTAAAAGTGGAAATACAGTTATTATATTAGGCTGCGGTCCAGTAGGACTTTTAGCTCAAAAATTTGCATGGCTTCATGGTGCAGAAAGAGTAATTGCAGTAGATTACATAGATTATCGTTTAGAACATGCTAAAAAATATAACAATGTAGAAACAATAAATTTTGAAAGACATGATAACACCGGAGAATACTTAAGAGAAATAACTCATGGTGGTGCGGATATCGTTATAGACTGTGTCGGTATGGATGGAAAAATGACCCCTCTAGAATTTGTTGGTACTGGCGCAAAGCTTCAAAGTGGTGCCTTAGGAGGATTTATAACTGCAACTCAAGCAGTTAGAAAAGGTGGAATGATTCAAGTAACTGGAGTATACGGAGGAAGGTATAATGGATTTCCTTTTGGCGACATAATTAATAGAAATATTAATATAAGAACTGGTCAAGCACCTGTAATTCCTTATATGCCTACATTATACACCTTGATGCAAGAAGGAAAAGTTGACCCAAGTGACATTATTACCCATAGGCTTCCACTAGAAGATGCTGCACATGGCTACGAAGCTTTTGACACAAAAACAGAAGATTGTATAAAAGTAGTTCTTAAACCATAATGTTTTTAAATAGTTCTAATAAGGAGGCTTAAAATAAATGGAAGATAAATATATTACGCCAAATGAAACCATTCAAATACATGAGCTTTTAACCCTAAAAAATCTTTCATTAACTAAATGTGTCACTATGTCACCATTAGTTTCTGATGATGAATTAAAGAGGATTTTAAAAGATGATATAGCTACTGGAAAACAACATATAAAAGAACTAAGTAATCTTATGGAAAAATCAACAATCGCACAATCACAAGGCCTATAGGCTTCATTACATATAAAAGAAGGTGATTTTATGAATGGAATAATAGAAAGCATTACTGGAATGAATAAGTTAACTGATCAAGTAATAGCTACAGACTTTTTAGTAGCAGCTAAAAGTGCAGTAAGAAATTACTCAATAGCTCTAACAGAAACTACTTCACCTGAAGTAAGGCAAACCTTAAGAAATCAATTAAACCATGCTATTGCTACTCATGAAAAAATATTTAGATATATGGAAAAAAAAGGCTATTATAATGCCCATGACTTAAAGGAACAATTTAAAGTTGATATGAAAACTACTGAAACTGCCTTAAGTCTGGCGGGAAGATAAAAATTTGTAGATTGATTAATAAATCAAGTGAGGACTTTACATTTTCCTCACTATTTTTTATTCTAAAATTCTATTTTCTTTGGGGGATTTCCTGAAAAATCTGCAATAGTTGCAGTTCCATGTTCAATATAAAAGACCTTTAATATAGGATTATCCGCAGTCTTATATCCCTTTTTTATAGGTTCAAATACATTAAGTATCTTCTCTTTCATATCTAAGTCTTCAGTGAATCTTATTCTTCCACTTACTCTAAGAGTTATCATATCCTTTGACATAACTGAGTATTCTACATAAGGTACTTCTAATAGCTGCTTATAGACTTCTTTCAAGCTATTTGTACAGAAATATAACTTTCCTTCCTCCTCTAATATAAAACCAAAAGGTCTTACTCTAGGTTTTCCACTATCCACTGTTGCTAAAAATCCATTAGGATTTTCTTTTAATAACTTTAATACTTCTTCCATTTTAATTACCTCATTAATTTAAATATTTATTATAAGTATTATGGTAAAATCAAAGTAATCATATTACAAGTACGCAGGTTTATATGACATAGTCATGTAAATAAGACTATTAAGGAAGGATGCGGTTTTTCTTGGATAATAATTCTGATCTTTGTCCAGTTACAGTAACTCAAAATATTCTTATGGGGAAGTGGAAACTAACAATCTTATGGATTTTACATAATAAGACAAGAAGATTTAATGAACTTCAAAGACTTATACCGACAATCTCAAGGGGAGTTCTTACTCAGCAGTTAAGAGAACTTGAACATGATAGACTTATTCATAGAGAAGTTTATAGAGAAGTGCCTCCAAAGGTTGAATACTCCTTAACGGCTATAGGTGTAAGCTTTATCCCAGTAATGTCTCATATTATGGAATGGGGAGTTGGGTATATAAAAAAGACTTCCACATGTAATATTGATGTTTGTATGGAAAATGATTTTCCCTGCAATAAATGTCACGAAATGCTGAAAACAAAATAAATGTAATTTAATGAAAAAATTAAGAGTAGTATCTATATAAAGATATCTACTCTTTTTTTCATAAAACTACAAAAGAGAAATTATATGTAGAATAATAAAAATTATAGGGAAAATGATAAAAATCCAATTATTAAATCGTCTGTTTCTAATAAAATAAAAAATTACAAAAACAAACAAAATAAAAGTTATGATAACATCTAAGGAATATTTAAAATCACCCTTTGAATTATATATAAAATAAGAAAGCCATGAATAATTCTTAAAAGAAGTTCTTGAAAGATATTCATGCCTTAAATAATCAAAAATAAGTACTGTTATATAAGTTAAAGAAAATAAAGAAAGTTTTAAACTTAGTTTTTTGTTCATAACTACCCCACTACATTAAAAACTTGTATATTTTAATTATATAAATCTCTAATGTAAAAATATAGTACTTTATTAATAAGTCCCAAGTATAAATACCATTAATGCTATATCCATTAAAGCTAAAACCAAGAGAAGTATAAACGCAACTGAAAAAACTACTAATGCACTTAATGATTCTTCATCCATTATCATCACCTCGTTATGATTATGGACAAACAGTAAATATTTAATACAAGGAAAATAGTGCTTTTTATAAAAATTAATAATTATGTTAAAATATACTAATAAGTTCGAGATAAAGGGGGATATTTATGAAAAAAGTATTATTGCTTCTTGCTAATGGGTTTGAAGCTGTAGAAGCAAGTGTTTTTACAGATGTTATTGGTTGGAATGAAACAGATGGGGATAGATCAACTAGATTGGTAACTGTTGGACTAAGAGAAAAGTTAAAGTGTACTTTTAACTTTACAGTAATTCCAGAAATGCTTATAAATGAAGTTAATATTGATAAGTTTGATGCACTTGCTATACCAGGAGGCTTTGAGGAAGCTGGCTTTTATGAAGATGCCTATAGTGAAGACTTCTTAAATATAATTAGAGAATTTGATAAAGCTGGAAAGATAATAGCTTCTATTTGTGTTGGGGCATTACCCCTAGGCAAAAGTGGAGTTTTAGTTAATAGAAATGCCACAACCTATAATTTAAATAACGGCATAAGACAAAAAGAGTTAGCAGAATTTAAGGTTAATGTTATCCCTAATAAACCGATTGTAGTAGATAAAAATATAATTACTTCTTATAATCCTTCAACAGCTTTCCCAGTTGCTTTTAAGCTATTAGAACTGCTTACTTCTGAAGAAAACTGTAATAAGGTGAAAAGTAAGATGGGTTTTTAAAGTACTAAGAGTCTGTTAAAGAAAAGTGTTGATTAATACAAATTTTAGGGAAGTCTACTTAATTTAGACTTCCCTTTTTTAATAATATTTACTTAGCATTCTTTAATTCAATGGTTTGAATCTTTCCATCTATATTTATATCAACTTTTATTATTTCATCTTCTCTCTCAATTGCCGATCCCGTGCTACTTGTTTTAATGGTGTACGTCTTTTGCTTTGGAGTGTTATCATCAAAACTTTGATTAGATTTTCCACCTGTGGCACTGCTTTCATATGATATTTCTAAACTCTTCATTGAAGCTAATTCTGATACATCCTTTTTATAGGTTACTATTAATGAATTATTATAGTCACTATTATATTCGCTTTTATCCTTCTTCTCTGTAATTGTTTTAGTTCCATTAACTTTATATTCAGCCGTCCAAAGGTCATTTTCTCCTTTATAGGTATAGCTGACTTTAGTAACTTTTTGGTTTGTACAACCTGTAAGTATTAATAGCATGATTAGAATTAAAATACCAGATAATTTCTTCAATATTATCCCCCCAATAAGATATTTAATTATATTATCATGTTGTAATAAATTGCCTTTGCTTAATTATATCTGGTATTAATTCTACTTTCAAATATTTTACAAAACGAAAAAAGCTTAATACAATGATTAAGCTTTTTATATATTAATGTTTAGTCTAATGGTTAATAAGTTTCTTATCTATATGTTTATCAATCATAATTCATTAAGTTCATATTTACTAAGTATTAAGCTTTAGTATGGATAATATGGATAGTATGGGTATGGTGGATAGTAGTAAGGATAACGGAATAAGGATAAGGCTGCTAAAGTACCAAAAGGAAAACGTCTGCGTCTAAAGCGTCTATGTCTTCTTCTAGGACGTCCATAACCGTATCCTCCGTACTGCTGTCTGTGATGATCATAGTCATCATCATCATCATCGTCTTCCATTATATCTTCTGGAATGAGCATAATAACGTTATCGTCATCCATGTCTTCAATGATTCCATCAAGCATCTTTCCATCTTTCATTTTTAAAATAGCATGATAATACATATATTTTTTACACTTATCATGCAAAGACTTTCCATCTCTTTCATCTTCCCCTATTTGATATTCCATTATTGGATATTCCATTTTTATACATCTCCTTTCCTATATCATGATATTCATTTATAGGAAAGGTGGGACAGTTTTATTTGATAAAACTAGGGATTTGATATTATATATATTACAAGCATAATATATATAACTAAGTTTAATATTAAGGAGGACTTTAAGTTTTGGGTAATATCAAAAAACTTAATCTTAGAAGTTAATCTTCTTACTTAAACCTTCGTAAAAATTTGTCCACTTATATAAATTCAGTATTATATTTGATAATATTTGTTTAAGATAAATCATAATCCCTTCTAATTTCAAAATTAAATTCTTGTTCGTTATTCTCTCTTTTTATAAAAGTTTCAACTTTAATATTATATTCACCAATCTTTTCATTAACTACCTCACCTTTACCTACTGTCTTACAGTTTTTAATTGCATCCTTCATTTTCTCATTAAAACTTGTATAGTCATAACTTTTTTCTTCAGTTATACTATTAATTAAAACTGTTATAAACTTATAATTTTTAATATCAAAGTTTTTACCATCTTTCAAATCAAATATAATCCTACCTAATTCTCCGGTTTTATTTTCATCAATAATATTTAAAAAGAATCTAAAAATCAAATTATCTACTGGTAATTTATTTTCTGTTGAGACTATATATGTTTGTCCTTCTACTTTTTCATAATCACAAGTTATAGTATTTTCTTTCGCTACCTTGTTAATCTCATTAATCTTAGAATCTAATCTCTCCATCCACTCTTTAGTGCTTTCAGTAATATTAATTTTCACTGGTTCTATTTTTTTAGCACCTTGGTTTATTGGCTTTATAATAACTTTTAACGAAACCAATATAGCTATTACTGTTACAATTATAATTATATTTTTTCTTTTTATTCTGTTCATTCATTTTCTCCTATATCAATTTTGTATTTGCCCTTTATCAATTTCATAAACTTTATCACATAATAACTGTATATCTTCAGAATTGTGGCTGGCTAATATTATTGTTTTATTTTTGTTTTTCAATTCTAGTATAAGTTTTCTAACTTTTTTCACTCCATCATTATCTAATCCATTCATAGGTTCATCAAGTACAATAATTTCAGGATCTTCCATAATAGCTTGCGCAATACCTAATCTCTGCTTCATCCCAAGAGAATATTTTTTTACACTTCTTTTATCTTTATAGTCTAGTTCTACTAAATCTAAGGCATTAATTATGTCTTTCTCATCAATTTTATTTTGAATCTCTGCTAAATACTTCAGGTTATCATATCCACTTAAGTGCTCTAAAAATCCTGGGTGTTCAATTAAAATTCCAATATTCTCTGGAAAATCAACTTCCTTTCCTATTTCTTTTCCATTAACCTTTACCTTACCTTCAGATGCCTTAATTAAACCACATAAAGCTTTAAATAACATTGATTTTCCAGAACCATTTCTTCCAATAATGCCGTAGATGTTACCTTTCTCTAATTGCAAATTTATATTATCTAATATAGTTGACCCCTTTATATTCTTAGTGTATTTTTCAAAGCTAATAACAATCTCTTTCATCATATCCTCCACTCAGTTATATTTCTATATTTCTTCTATATAGAAGATGCCCTAAAATTAAGCTAACAATTATTATAAAAATAAATACTTCTATTGAATGCGTAAATGTTATATTCTTGTTCCCCGTAATAAAACTAGAATTTTGTCTCATCATCGCCAAATTTCCTATAAGAAATTTTCCAATAGATCCATTAACAATGAAACTAGTTAAATATGTTATTGTTATTATTATCAATGTAGCTATTTTAATATTTTTTGTTATAAGATAAGTACTAATTGTAAGTAAGACAATAGCTGAGATAAATAGATAGTTTAACAAAAATATACTTATAATTAACTTATTAAGAGGCATTGATGTCTTAAGACTATTAAATTCATCAGCCTTTACTATACCATCAAATCCCATAAATATAGATGCAATTATAAATACTACTCCATATATTAATATTAGATATAAAAACACCTTAAGTAATGAATTCATTATATTTGAATAATACCAGTACTTATATTTTTTAATTCTATAAAAGGCAAATAGCTTTTTTTCTGAAATCTCTTTTGATATAAATGCTATAATTGGATAATATAAAATTATAATAAATCCAAGCCATGTTGAATAACTAATTATTGAATTTTTTTTATATTCAATACCTCCAAATAGAAGTAAAAAGACATCCCCAAAGCAAACACTGATTTCTTTTGAATTATTATGAAAATAACTTACCACATATAAACCAAATAATATTGCTATAAACAACTCATACACTATCATTTTCTTATTTAAATATTTTATATTAAGAAAAAACACTCTATAGGTTTTCAACTTCACTCCTCCTAAAGCTAGCAATTGCTATTATAAATAACATAATAATCATTATTGTCAATAATACATTAGAAAAAGCAACCGTTGACAGCTTGTATGAATTGGGGAATGAGTTTTCAACAAGTTTATTCCCATTAAACTCATGGCACCAAAGTGTACCTAATTCACCTATTGAAAAATATCTAAGAGTTGTTACATCTCTATAATTAATAAGTAAGTAAATAAAACATATTATTATTGCAAGTATATAATTTTTGAAAATATATATTATCAAGTCCCTCAACAATACAATTAAATAAGTTGTCCCTATAAATTTTAAAACTGATAAAATAGCTGCTTCTATTGGTTTATAAAATTCTATAAAATTATTGAAAAACAAATACTTTTTGGCAACCTCAATATTTTTTTCATTTAATATTGCGTTACTCCACCCAAGTCCAAACCTACTGTAATAAATACCTAGAGAAAATATTAAGATACTAATGATTACTATACTTCCTGATATAATTGCTAAATTTGCTATTTGCTTAGAAATTATAATTTTATATTTATTTAGTGCTCTTATGTAAATATATTTATTTTCACTATTTACGTTAGAAATTGGAGCTGTTATGAAGAAAATTAACGGAATTATTAACCACACTAAAACAAATGGATTAGAAAATATTCTAAAGAAATAATCCCATTGATTTACCTCCTTTCCAGTTGTATTGTAATATTCAGTAACCTTACTCATATAAACTTTGCAGGTAATTAGGGTAATTATAAAACTTCCCATAACTAAGTTCTTATTGTAACATTTCATCAAGTTATACTTTATTAAGCTAACCATACTTATATCAGTTCTCATATATATATTCCTTCCTAGAAAAATAGAAAAATGCTATTCCAAAAATTAATGTGATAAATATGAATTGCATGATTAATTGATACCCATTTATACCACCTGCTAATAAAACAAAATCTGTAGTTACTTTTGTTTTAAATTGTAATGGTAATCTTAAAGTTTCTGTTACATAATTAGTCACATAGAAAAATATCCCGGGAGCTAACAAAACTATAATTTCATTATTTACTATCGTTGAAACTGCCAGTGCTATAGTGGAATATGTAAACCCAATAACAAATTCAACTACAAAAAAAAGCAAAACATATATATATGGCTGTGACATCAATATATCGTTAAAAATCCCGCCTACTGCAGTTGTTGTATCTTTAATACTTCCTCCTATAAAGACATTAAGAATGTAAAATAGAACTGTGCTTGGTAACGTTACACTTAATCCTCCAACTATACCACCTGCCAAAAACTTACTTATGCAATACCTTTTATTAGATATTCTTACATTAATAAATTTATTAAACCCCTTTTTTCTATCCTGTAAAAAAGAAATTCCAAATACAAAAGAGCATACAATTGGAATGAAATTCATATATATAGAACTTGTTTGTGTAAAGATTGTAAACTCATTGAAATATCCATAATTAATGGCTTCTTGCAATGACAAAGAAGCTACTGAATAAGGTATAATCTCAGGTATGTTCCTATATATTCCATACAGGTTAACTGTAATCATCGCTATTATAAAAAAAACAAAACTTTTCCTACTAATAGCCCTTTTAATCTCATCTATTACCATATTCTTCTCCTCTACCAATCAATGTAATATTTGTAGCAACAAAGTTTTCTATAGTATCCTTATTGCTACAAATAAAAACAAAAAATCTATGCTTTATATTTATAACTAGATATAAGCTAACTTACTTTTAGTACCACCCAAAAGTACCACTTGCATTTCTATAGTCTGTAGTACTATTTATATTCTTAAGTGCAAGATAATAAGTGCTTCCTAAACTCATTTTTTTCCCACTATACCCTTCTGGAATCGGAACATTCCCAGATCCTTGTTTTGCTAATACTGTTGATGAATATATATTACTTGCTGCATTTAGATCTGCATATGGGCTAGCTACAGCTCTAGCTTGTACATAATATGAATCCACATCATATATCGTTGCTAAGTTAATGTATCCACTTGAGTAACTTAAATAATCCTTTGAATCTCTTGTATCATCTGCATCAACTGCTCTAAAGCTTGAATATGGAGCCAACGCCATATAAAATGCCTTAGATTGAGCTATGTTATCCTTCCCAAAAATAAATGCGCATAACAATAAACCTAACATCACCTTTACTACCTTTTTTGTATTAATCACTTGATCCTCTCCTTCTAATATTCTACATTTTTAACAATCTGTGCACACATTGTCCAATAAATAATATCATATTATGTTTGTTATAATTTGTAATTTTTTGAAAATAATATAACATTTTGTAACACAATTTAATCTAATATTTTACATATTAATCATTATTTTGTTTCATTTCCATTACGTTCTAATTATCTTTATCTAAATTTTGAATTGTTTTTAAATTTTATAAATAAAAAACTTAATATGCTAATTATATTTGTCAAATTCCAATAATTTAATTTCACTTGATACGATATCTTTCTCAATATATATAACGCTCAAAACATACAATAAATTACATATTGTAAAAAAATAAATGAGTCAACTATTTTAGTTAATCCATTTCAATGAACAAAAAAAAGCTTAACCATAACGGCTAAGCTTTTTTAAACAACTGGTACCCCCGGCGGGAATCGAACCCACAACGGTCCCTTAGGAGGGGACTGTTATATCCATTTAACTACGAAGGCCTATAATTTAGTTATGAAACTTAATTTATACTTGTTTGAAAATTGTGGTTTCAAACAATTTTCTGGCACGTATAAATTATAGTTGAATCTAAATTATATAATTTGAATGTGAAACTCAAATTATATGTAAGATTTACATAGCATATTTATAGAATACACCATGGAAATCACTATTAAATTTTAATATATTAGGGTTTTACTGTCAACTTACAAATTATATCTCAGAAAGCTCTAATAACTCAAATTCCTCCATAATTAGCTCTCTCATGAAGCTTTCTAGTGGTAAGCCTTCTCTTATATCCTTAACCTTGCCATTGCTCTCAGTTATCATCTTATATATAAAGCTGCAGGACTTTCGTAAACTTTCCTTAAACCCTTCTTCCTTAAGCATATATCCAACCACAAGTGAAGCAAAGGTGTCTCCTGTTCCTGGGAATGATACATCTACATGAGGATTTTCTATTTTATAGAATCTTTCCTCTTCTCCATCATAAGCCAAGGTTAATACCTTATCATTACCCTCTTCTTTTGCAGAAGTTAATACTACTTTTTTTGCTCCTAGCTTTGATAGCTTTATTAATATTTCCTTCCACTCAGCTATATTTCTACAGCCTTTATATTCTATATTCAGCAGCATTTGAGCCTCTGTAACATTTGGTGTTATTATGTCACCATGAGCTATAAGCTCTCTCATTTCTCTAACCATATCCTCAGTTATTGAAGGATAAAGCTCTCCATCGTCCCCCATTACGGGATCAATTAACACCAAGTTATCTTTTCTTTCAAAATACTCTATAAAATCCTTTATAAGTTCTACTTGTTTATAAGAACCTAAATATCCTGTATATATACAATCAAAATCTAAGTTAAGCTTTTTCCAATGTTCTATATGTTTCCCCATATATTCTGTTAAATCCTCAAAGGCAAAACCTTCATATCCACCAGTATGAGTTGATAAAACTGCTGTAGGTAATGCACACACCTGAACTCCCATAGAGGATAATATAGGAACTATTGTATTTAAAGAAGCTTTTCCAAAGCCACATAGATCATGTACTGCTGCTACTCTTTTCATAAATTATTCCCCCAAATAAAAAGTGAGCTTTTTATTATATAAGCCCACTATTTAAATTTCTATATTAAATTATATCACAGTTAATGATTTTTAGAAGGCACTACTTCCTCCACCTCCACCAAATCCACCGCCTCCGTCTCCCCCTGTGAAGCTGGAGCTTGAACTTGTATTAGGAGCACTTTGACTAAATTGATCATTAAAGTTATCCTGATAAGACATTGTATAGAAATATAAGAATCCATAATTACACATAGGATTATATGCATCATTATATCCTGGAGTTCTTCTTATATGCTCTGATATCATCTCAAATATATCTAATGAAATAGCGTAAGGGAGTATTCTTTGCCATACATCTAGTTTCTTTAGTCCTTCCTTATCATCTAGGTCTACTAAATATCTCTTAAAGGCTTTCCATTTAAGTCTTTCATTTTCATATTCATTGGTTAATCTATCTTTTCCTGCTAAGTGGACATACATATTAAGGTCATAAGCATCCTCATTTACTCTGCTAACCCATTCATTATATCTATCCCTAAAGCTTTTCTCACTTGCATCTTCCATTAGTGTAGAAAAATCTACTCTACCATTTTGTGATAATTTATTTAACCAGTATAATAAATACTTTTCACTCTTTAATAAATAAGATTTATCTACCCCATTTACTAGATTAAATGCAACTTCCTCATAATTATCTTCATCTATCTTTTCTTCAAACTTAATAAATCCTTTATTAGCTAAATATAATATACTTGCTAAGAAATCCTTCATTTCAACATTATTATCAAGTAAGACAGTTACTAAGGCTGGAGTCATATCTGATGGTATATCCTCATAATGATCTCCATTAAAGAATATATAGTCTTCTCTATATTTTGCTATTTCTTTTTTTCTCTTATTACTAACAGCATAAATTGAGCCACCTATTAATATCATTCCTAGGGTTATCCCTACCATTATTGCTATGTTTGTTTTATTATTTTCTTTAAGTGATTCGTTCTTATATTCATCATAGTTTTTATCTATAGTTTTTGAAGTATTTACCCAAGCTACTGGAAAGTGTACAGTTGCCCCTATTACTTCATTCTCTTCCATATTACTTAAGCTTAGTTTAATAAACTTATTATCAATATTACCTGCTACTCCTCTACTAGGCCCTTCACCAGTGAAGCTAACATCACTTGTAATACCCTTTGGTAAGGTAATATAAACATTTATACTATCTGTTTTAACGTTATCTTCATTTTTATAAAAAACCCACTTAAGTTCAGATAAATCATTATATTTTGTAACTACATTTTTAACTGTATAGCTAATATTAAATACCTTTTCCTCGTCTTGGCTCTTACTAAAGATTTTAACCTCTTCACTATTTCCTGATTCACTTAACTTATAGGTATTGTCCTCTTCACTATTGCTTTGGTTAACATCTTCTTTGTCATTAATATTAACCTTAACATTTTCTATCCCATCTGAGCCATTAGTTTTTATATTTCTCTTTATTCCATTAAAGCTTCCCGTAAAGTTATATTTATAAGTTTCCTTAACCTGCATATTTCCTTTATCATCTACTGTTGCGTTAATATCAATATTAGATATATAATATTCCTTCGATGCCCCAAAGGCATGAATTGGATTTATAAACAAAATGCATATAAAACTTATTGCTAAAACTTTAAACACCTTACCTGCTTTTCTCATATTCTCCCCCTATATATTTTAAGAACTTGATGCTGCAGAAGAAGCTGCCGCTGCTGAGGCTGCTGCCATCATAGCTTGCTGCTGCGCTACTGCTATTAGCTGCATTGATAATCCTGTAGATATGTCTGCCATCTTATTTTCTCCTTCAGTATACATGCTTGTAGCTAATATACAACTAAACATGGTTTTTATATAACCTTCAACTCCATACTTATATCCCTTCATACGTTTAAGCTCCTCATATATTTCAGAAACTTCACTGCATATAAGATTTGCATCATCAGTTATTAATGACATTAACGCTATTGATGGAAGTGTATAAGTTCTAACCTTAACCTTCTTTTCCTCTAATTCTGATACCATATGATCAAATAAACTTATTCTATAGTCAAAATCCTCACTTAAAGCTAAAATATGTGAGACAGTTTGAAGTCCGTTGCTTTTGCTATACTTCATTTTACTTAATTTATTGTAGATATATTCTATTTTTTCTGAGGTCTCTTTAACATCTAAATCTGTACATCCAAGAAGAGATGCATATACATAATCATCCTTAAAGGTTAAAAACATATGATTTCTTTTCATATCTTCATAGAATAGCTTAGTTCTTTCTATTTTTTCTTCTCTATTTTCAAAACTTGTGTTCTTTAAAATAGTATAAGCTATCATTGGACTATATTCATAAGAAGATATTCCTTTTTCCTTAAGCTTTAGTGTCCATTCTTCTATGTCCTTAAATACTTCCTTATAGTTATCTTCAAAAGATAAAAGTAGTGACATTAAGGATAGGTTATTTCCTCTAAACTTTGAAAATATTCCTGTTGTATCTTTAATGAAGTCTCTTATTTCTTTAATTTTTTGAGTTTCTATTCTTCTGTTCCTTGAAGCATAACTCAATGCTATGAAATGATTGAGTATAGCCATATCCCACTTAAATTCTTTTTTTGCTTCAAAATAATTATAGGTCATTAATTCTAATTTACCTTGTAATTCTACTCTCATAAATTCCACCTCAAATTATTATATGGTATCAAATAACCTTTTATGTGTTAATACTATCATTCGGACTTACCCATGTCAATATTTTCCGGGAAATTAAAAATGAAGCAAAAACCCTTAAGTTTCTGCTTCATTAATTCATTATTTTATGCTGCTTGTTTTACTTCTTCTATCTTATCTGATATATAGTCACCTTTTTTCTTAAATACTATAGTTAGTGATACAAATACTACTGAAATTAATGCAAATACACCTGAACACTGAGCTATTACAGATACGTCTGTTCCTGAAATAGCTTCTCTTAATGCTTTTACTGCATAAGTGAATGGCATATATGGATTAAGTACTTTAAAGAAGTTTGGTACTACTTCTAATGGGAAAGTACCTGCACAAGCTGTTAATTGAAGTATTAATAAAACTATTGCTATTAATTTTCCTCCATCTCCTAGTGTAGTTATGAAGAATTGAATCATAGCTACAAAAGTTAACGACATTAGCATATTAAATAAGAAATATAGTGCCATGTTTTGAGGACTTAAGCCTAATGCTAATACTATTAAACTTGCAAGTATTGCTTGAACCATACCTATAAGTCCTAGTGTCATATATTTACCCAAAACTACTGAAATTGAACTCATCTTCTTTCCTTCTCTTTCAGCCTTTGACTTAGGTGAAAGTACAAAGAACATCATAAGAGCTCCTACCCATAGAGATAATGGTATAAAGTATGGTGCAAAGCCTGTTCCGTAATTTTTTACCTCATCAATTATCTTATTATCCATGTTTACTGGATTTGAAATAAATGTGCCCATTTCATCTGGAGTATTAACTAATCCTTTATCTAAATCACTTGCTCCATCTTTAAGTTTAGAGGAAAGTTCATTAGAACCATCAGAAAGTTTAGTTACCCCATCTTTTAATTCAGGAACACTTCCTTTAAGGTCTCCAAGTCCACCTTTTAACTGAGTTGATCCATCATATAATTGGTTAACTCCACTTGTTAAGGCAGGTAGTCCATTAATTAATGCCTTAGCTTCCTCAATCTTTCCTTCACTTATAGCTATATTTGCTTCAGCTAATATCTGATCATTTGTCTTAAGATCCTTTTGAAGTCCCTTTACCATACCTACATACTTAGGACTATTTTGTAATAACTCCATAGTTTGTGGAGAAGATAAGTCATTTAATATAGGTTTTGCATTATTAATATCTGTTTGAACTGATATTAGCTTTGGAATTAGAGCTTTTACGCTTGGATCTTTTGATACTGTTGCTACATCCATTAGTAGATTTAAGTTGTCTTGATTATTAGCTATATCTGTTTTTAGTGTTCCTACGTTTGCCATAAGTCCATTAATTTCATTAATATTATCTGGTGTCATTAACTGACCTAGTGAATTTAATAATGGAACCTCATTATTTATAGCAGTCATCGTAGGATTATAATTGTTTAGTAAGTTCTTTAAGGCTGTTACACTATTTGGATTTTGAGCCATTAAGTAAGCCTTTGCTTTAACTGAAGCATCTAAGCTAGTTAACTGAGTTGATGCATCAGTTAATAATGCTTTGTTAGATAGTAATCCTTCAGTTAATGTTAACGAACCTGCTATTAATGCTGCTGAGCTTGTTGGAACTTGTATAGTTGGTGCATTTGTACTTGCTGCAGCTGCTGCTTGAGTTTTTATTGAATTTATTAATCCTTGAATATTAGTGTTTAATGCATTTATAGCTTGATCCTCTGTCATACCTGCATCTTTTAAAGGTTTAAGCATTTGATCTAAGCCAGCATTTATATTTTTTAGTTGATTATTAGTTGTTTCAACTTTTGTAATTAAATCCTGCATAGAGCTTGGATTACTTAAAAGTGCAGATAATTTAGTTATATCATCATTAGTGATAAGCTTGCTTGCACTTTGTAAATTGTTTGCTGCAACTGTTAATACTTTTAAGTTCTGTAATTGTGCATTAGCATCTGCATTTAATAATTCACTCGGAATCTTTCCTTGTAAATCTGCTAAAGTTCCTTGAAGAGCTGTTGCGTCTGTAAGTAGTTTATCAACATTCTGCATTCTTAATGCTATCTGCTGATATCCATCTGGATTATTAGGATTCATTTGAGTTACTAACTTTTGTATTGATGGCTGACTAAGAATTACCTTTAATCCATTTGAATTAGTTACAGCTTGTAAATCAGTAAAGCTCTTATTAACCTGATTTATGGTCTCTGGTGTTATTTTATCTAAAGAAGATAAATCCTTGTTTTCAAATTGTCTTGCTGTAGCTATTATATTTGTGATTTTGTCTTTATTTTCTGGAGTCAAATAACTTGAGATCTTGACTAGCTCAGCAGGATTTATAGTTGAAACATTTTTATTAAGTTCAGCTAATCCTCCATTTAATTGATTTGATCCATCATAAAGCTTATTAACTCCATCTTCTAAAGCTGGAATGTTTCCTTTTAGCGTGGTTAATCCATCTGCCAACTTACCGCTTCCATCTGCGGCATCATTCATTCCAGATTTTACAGTATCAAGATTTTCGTAAGTAACCTTCACATATTCCTTAGAAATCTTTTCATTAATTGTTGCCTTTAGTTTATCTTCTACCTTGCTTCCTATTTGAGATGCTAGGAAGTTTTTTCTATTGTTTGATGTATAAATAATATCTGCCTTTACAGGTGTAGAGTCTTTTGCAGTAACTACATTCTTTGAAAAATCCTCTGGGATTACAAACATGGAGTAATACTTATCTCCCTTTGTTCCGTCTACTGCATCCTGATAACTTACAAATCTCCACCCCATATCCTTGTTATCTTTAAGTTCATCTGTAATATCTTTACCATAGTTTACTTCTTTTCCATCCATTGTGGCTCCCGCATCGAGGTTTACAACTGCAACTGGAAGTTTATCCATTCTAGAATATGGATCCCAGAATGCCGCTAAATAAAGTAAGCTATAAAGCAACGGTACTATAATTATTCCTGCGATAGCAAATCTTAAGAATCTATTCTTATAAATTGAAGAAAGATCCTCCTTTGCAACTTTTAAAAATTTCATAACTTCACCTCATTCACCACTTTTTGTACTGACTAGTCAGTTCTATTTTGAGACTTTTTTGGGTTTTTGTAAAACATTTCTTTGTACTATATAGTCTAGTTTTAGGTGAAGTATATGATTTCATGTATATTTTTCTCAGTTTTTCTTTGTTTTTCATCTCATATTATTTTTTTGCAAAAAAATAAGAGTTTATATGAAAATCTCATATAAACTCTTTACTATCTATTTTGCACTTAAACCATGAAAAGTATATTCAATTAAGTGATTTACTACATCATCTATCTCTTTATCTTGATTTACTAGTTCATAAATTGCAGCAGAAACTAAGCTTCCAAAAAAGGTATAAGCAATAAAATATGAATCACCATTCTTAATAAATCCTTTATCCATTGCATCTTTTATATAAACTTCTATATTCCTTATATACTTTTGTAAATGCTCTCTAAGCTCTATTTGTCTTATTTCTTGTCCCCAAAGCTGACTCATTAAAACCTTGAAGAAATCTTTATTTCTATATAAAGCTGTAAGTTGTGTTTTACATATTTCCCTAAGATTATCTTCAGGGTTGTTATCTATATTGGCCACTACTGCTATTTCATCAGTAAGAACTCCAATGCCTTCGATTATTATAAACCTAAATATTTCTTCCTTACTTTTAAAATGGTAATATAAAGTACCTTTTGCAACCCCAGCCTCTAGAGCTATTTCATCCATAGTTGCTCCCTTATATCCATTCTTAGAAAATATTTTTATAGCTGCCTCAAAAATTCCTTTTTTCGTCTTATTCATAGTTATCCTCTCCATATGTTTTTTGACTAGTCAATACACTTAAACATACAAGTAATTAAATTATAGCACTATATCCTTTTAATAACTATCTGATTTATTTATAATTTAAAAATTTAACATATAAATGTTAATATTTTATTCTCTTTGTGCTAAAATTAATCACGTAATTATAATTCAAAGTGAGGATTATTTAATGATTAAAATATATAATAGAAAAACAAAAAGTTATGAAGTAGAAAATGTTGCTGGAGGAAAGTATATAGAATGGTCTTATGGTTCTCCTGTAGGGAAAAGTATAACTGAACTTTTCGTAAAGAAGAAACTATTTACCAAAATATATGGTGCTCATTGTGATACAAGAGGTAGCATTAAAAAGATTCCTGCATTTATTAAAGACTTCGATATTGATATGAGAATTGCTAAAAAGAAACCTGAAGAGTTTACTAGCTTCAATGATTTTTTTATAAGAGAATTAACTGAAGATGCTAGACCAATAGATAAAAATCCTGATATTTTAGTATCTCCTGGCGATGGAAGATTAAGTGCCTTTGAAAATATCGATATGGATAATGTTGTTCAGATAAAAGGTTTAACATATTCCTTAAAAGAACTCCTTTTAGATGAAAAAGTTGCTAGCGAATATAATGGAGGAACTTGTTTGATTTTAAGATTATGTCCAGTTGATTATCATAGATATCATTTTGTTGATAACGGGGTTTGCTTAGAATCTAAAAAAATAGAAGGCCATTACTATTCAGTTAACCCTATTGCTTTAAAGAATATTCCTAAACTATTCTGCCAAAACAAAAGAGAATGGAGTATATTCAAATCTGAAAACTTTGGTGACATAATTCATGTTGAAGTAGGTGCAACTTGTGTTGGGACTATAATTCAAACTTATAAACCATATGAACAAGTTAAAAAAGGGCAAGAAAAAGGCTACTTTAAGTTTGGAGGATCTACCACTGTACTATTCTTCAAAAAAGGTATGGTAAAGATAGATAAGGAAATCGTAGAACAAACTGAATTAGGTTTTGAAACAAGAGTCTTAATGGGCGAAACTATAGGCAAAAAAGCATAGTATAAATAAAAATCAGAGTTTATAAAACTCTGATTTTATTATTTTAAGCTTTCCTCTAAAGCTTTTTTAAACTCATTTCTATTTCCATTAAATATTATAATGTCTATATTCATTTCTTTTGCTCTTTCTAAAATAGAAATCTTCATAGGTGCTTTAGTTGCAACTAGAATTTTTTTAACTACCTGCCCTGCTGTTTTATTACTATATACATCAAGTTCATTTAAAGCCACATCATCATATTTAGAGCTATCTTTACAAGAAATACATATTAGCTTTGAATCCTTTATTGCCATAACATCAATTTCATTTTTAAGTCTTACCTCTTTCTCTCCCCATAAAAATAAAACCCCTGTTTTCACTTCTTCAATTTCTTGTATCTCTTCAATAATATTTTGAGTATATAATTCAAGCCAGCTGCCACTCTTAAATATAAAGCCTTTTATATAATTATTGGAGAACTTTACTGTAACTATGCCATCGCCCTCTTTATTATATTCCAGCTGATTTTTATCTTTTAGATATTCAATTGCTTTATTGCATAAACTTCTTTCCTTATCATTAAATAATTTTGTATCTATTCTTACTACAAAAGGGTCTTCAATATCATTGATAAATATTTTTTTATCATTTAACTTATATTTAATGTCTTCCCAAAAGTTTAAATTATTAGCTATGATATTAGCCATTTCTTTTAAAGTACTATTTCTATTAATATCTGTTGTCTCGCATATTATGCTTACTCCATTACTTTGTATTACCTCTTTAATATTTAAATCTTTAATATTAGTTTTTGTTATGCTTAAATTCCCCTTATCTAGTTTTAATAATTTTTCTTCTACTATATCTAGATATAAACCTTCAATATTAAATCTTTCACATAAGTGTACAAGAATAATCATTGATAAGCTGTTTAAATCCTTAAGATTTATTGCAATCTTTTCTTCTTTATATTTTTCAATTAAATTACTAACTTCTTCAAGTGATATAACTTCTAGTTTTATTAATTCAACAATAATTTCCGGGAACTTTTCTTTATAAAGCTCTTGTATATGATTAACTTCATTTTTCTCATTCTCTCCATGTAAAAATATAATCTTTTTAGGCTTAAAGGCTTCAGTAAGTAAGATAGCTTCTTGGTTATGTTCCTGTAATTTACTTATTAAAATATCATAACTCATTTTTCTCTTACCTTTCTTTTTTTTATTAGTTTGCCACTTGATTATTTTTTTATTAAAAAAGAAAAAGAGTTTTAAGACTATCGTATATAGGGTAAAATATTTATAATCAAACTACTGAAAAGGTATTACATTTTAATGATGTAGTACCTTTTTTATTGTTGTTATATATAAATATCTATAGTATTATATGTAATGTTATAATCAAACTATAGGTATAGGAGGATATATATGAGATATGTTCAAGTATCTTCAAAAACATATAGAGATAATACAGGAAGGAGCATAGACTTTCCTACTCTTCTAGTTGAGTATAATGGAGAGACAATGCTTTTTGAACAATTACATAGATATCAAATAAAGAATCGTAGTAAAAGCAGAACTTGGCATAAGAAGTTAGTACAAGCTGTTGGACTATTGCTTGATTATATGGAAGCTAATCAGAAATATTATTCTTCTGCAAAAGAATTCTTTGATACATTTACTGAGTCTGTTTATTCAGGAACAATAAATGAAGAAGGTTTAGATCCTTCGGGACTTTATTGGTTACCTAAAAGAGTTGAAACAGCGAATATGCTTTTATATGCTTTAAATGGGTTATCAGATTGGTTATATGAAGAATATGGTGCTGTTCAATTAAACCCTTGGAGAAAAGCCACAAGATATGAAGAACGACTTAACTGGATGGCACAGATAAACAAAAGTCAGAACTCGTTTCTAGGACATTTAGATGATGTTCATGAAATATCTGAAACTGCAAAATTAACTCGCAATGTTGTTAGAAGAAGAAAACCATACTCATCAAAAGGAGATACAAAAGCCTTCCCTGAAAATAAAATACATGAGTTACTATGGGAAGGGTTTAAGAATATAAGAAAGAACTATGAATTAGACCTTGTTGACCGCTATGACTGGCGTGATATTGCCATTACTATACTGATGCATGGTGGTGGACTTAGGCATAGTGAAGTATTTCATTTATGGGTGCAGGACGTCTTTCCTGGCCCAGAAGATCCAAATCTTGCTGTGGTACGAATCTATCACCCAAGCGAAGGAAGAGCCCCGCAGGATTTCAAGAACCCTACTACTGGTAAATATATAACAGATAGAGAAAGCTATCTGCTGTTAAAATATGGTTTGCTCCCACGCAATATGTATTCAGCACAGGACAAACGATTTGCAGGGTGGAAAGAGCCAAGACTTGATAGCGATGAAGATAAATACATGCATGTATACTGGTTGTCAAAGGAATGGGGATACATATTTATGTATGTATGGAAAATGTATATGGCAAAAAGATTAAGAGATGGCATTAAGGATACTCATCCATTTGCCTTTGTCTCACATTCGACTAGAACACTAGGAGAAATGATGCCACTTAGGACTCAGAGGGAGTCTCACGAAAAAGCGGTTGAAAAGATTGATTTGACAGTCGGAAAGAAATATGGCACTACTCTACATGGACATAGACACGCATATGGTCAAAGGCTTAAAAATGCCAATATACATAACCGCATCAAACAAGTTGCCATGCACCACAAATCCATAGAGTCTCAGAAAGTATACACAGAGCCAACAGTTGCAGATGTTACAGCTTCACTAAATAATGCCACTATATCTTTGGATAATGGTTGTGTACTTCCAATGCAGAATGAGATTGATGCATGGATGAATGAAGAAACTAAACAGCACAACAGATACAGATATAGGAGAAAGTGAATGGGAAAAAAAGGTTATGACAATTCTTTTAAGTATAAAATGATTGAAGAACTTTGCAGTGGCAAATCATCCAAGGATATTGAGCGAGAACATGGTGTTAAAAATAATACTGTCATGATATGGCTCCGAGATTTCATTGAAAACGGAGCCATTGGTGATAGTGCATTATCGCCAAAAGAAAATCTTAGGCTTGAACAGTTAAAGGAAAAAGCTAGGAAAAGAGAACTTGAGTTAAGGCTTCATGGAACGAGTACGAGTGAAAGCCTCGAATGGCTTTTAGAATATGATTCTGATTTACAGCAATGGAAAGAATATGCCGCGGAATGGATAAAAACGGTTGTAAGAGGTAAGAATATAGCACTTGCAACTCTATCAAACTTCTTTAAGAAATATGTTGTTCCTTGGAACATCACTAGGTCTGTTCAGGAGTTCATTTCAATAGAATATGACACCCTAGATTTTTACGAGATTATTTATGTAGAAAGAGACTCACAAGCCAATGCTTTAGATGAAGCAAAAAAGATTGTTGCTTTCATTGACTGGGTCATTGAGGAGAAGTTTTCGGTTGAAGATGATTTAGGAAACAAACTTACTCCAGCAGAATTTAAAAATCCTCTAACAAAATATTTACCAGACTCTGTAAAATTATCGCAACGTAATGAATCAGATAAAAATGTCCTGCCTCATAGATACATTAAAGACCTTCGTAATCTACTCTGCCCTCCAAATGCAACCTACTTTAAAGACTTGAAATTTGCACAAGGTGCAGGCGATTCAATTAGAGCAGGTGGTGATTGGTTCATTGTTGATAAGTCTGTTATTGATAAAAATGACCCAGACTGTGTTTACAGATTCAGAAAAGCTTCCAAGTATGAACAGACAAGTAAAGGACTTGCTGATGAAGTATATGAGATGTGGTTTCCAGGGACTACTGTGGCACTTTTGACAAAGCTCTTTCTTCCTTTGAGAACTTATCAGGTGCGTATGCTTGATAGTGGAGAAATGGATACTTATAAGTATGTGCAGTCTATGCGAAATGTGGCTGGAGAATGGATTAAGAATGATTCACATTTAAGTCAGGGTACAGAAAGAAATCCTTTTGAAAGAGGAGCTCTTCGTAAATTCAAAGACAAAACAACACAACTTGAAATGACAGGTTTTTTTATCAACACGAATAAAACAACAGACATCAACAAAGAGGAATCCGATAAAGGTTATGACATTCCCTGGCAGTACGAAGAAGAACAATACTGGCTTGCAAAACTTAGGGACTGGCAAATGAAGTACAATCCTATTTCTCAACCAGCAAAATGGACAGAAATGACAGCAAATCACTTAGGACATACAAAAGATGTGAGGATTTTAAAACAAATGGGGAAAACCACATTTCTTTTCAGAAATCCTACTTCAATAGGACAGGAACACTTGCCAATAAGAGCAACCGGATTGGACTATATTTGGTATAAGACACTTCAAAAGCTTGAGGAACAGCTTAAAGAAAATGCATCATCCGAAGAAGAAAGAACATTAAAGTTTGTGCGTCCAGACAGTAACAAAACGACTTATTATCCCCTTCATTCACTCAGAGTATCACTTATAACTGCCTATGCTCTTGAAGGCGGAGTTCCAATGCCTATTCTTTCAAAGGCTGTCGCAGGTCACACAAGACTCATTATGACTCTTTATTATACAAAAGCAGGTATTTCATATGTTACAGATACAATGAATCAAGCTGAAAAGAGCATCCTTGAAAATGATAAAGAAGCTTTTAATAGATTTATTAGAGATGCAAAGTATGAACAGTTAGAAACAAGTGTAGCTGCTAATGACCCAATAGCTTATCAGGCAGTAATCAACGCTCAAAAATCAGGCGCAAGTATTATCATAAGTGATAAAGGAATTTGTCCTAAAGGCTGTTTTGGATGCGATTCAGGCGGCACATATGTTAATGGTGATACGGATAAAATCACTTACGGTGTTGTTCCAGGTTTTCCAGAGCAGAATTGTGTCAGATGTAGATGGTTCGTAACTAGTCCCGCTTTTCTTCCAGGCTTAGTGCATCACTTTAATACCATAGGCTACAATATGGGCGAAACAGGAAAACGAGTGATTAAATATCAGCATGATATAGAACTTTTAGAAAATGAAAAATATGAATGTGAACTTAATGGAACCATATTTACAAAGCATCATGAATTGCTTAAATATGAGCAGTTATATGTACAGGAGATACAGAAGAATGATAAGCTAGCAAACGATTATAATGCCACTCTTCGTCTTATTGATAAGAGCATGAAGATAATCAAACAAACTTCTTCTAATGATGGATTTCAGCTTGTTACCGTAGGTTCTATATCAGATGTTGGAATTTCTATTAATAACATTGAACATGAACTTGAACAGCTTCAAATCATCTGTAATGGGGCTGAACTGTTTCCTGAAACAGATGCAAGCAAGGCAGTTCTTCAAAGGTCTCAAATCATAGATTTAACATTTAAAAATAACAATAAAATGCCCGTTATGTTCTCATTAACAGAAGAAGAACAGCTCATTGCAGGAAATCAATTCATGAGGCTTTTGATTAGTCGTGCAGGTAGTTTAAAAAATGCAATTCCCTATGCCATCGGGCGTAGAAAACTTGAAGAAATCGGCCTTGAGAATGAGTTTGTTGATGAACTTAAATCTGTGACTATAAATAGTAATGTATTACTAATAGATAGTTCTACTATTGATGAAGAATAATTTATGTATTGGAGGATATATGATAGAAATGCATCCAGATGAACTGTTCTCAAAGTTTTACGAGAACGCTTCCGCAAGGAAAAAGAAAACACTAGAACTCATACATAACGCCTGTAAAAAACAGTCTGAGTCTGACATAAAAGATTTTTCTATTGGCACTATAGCCAGACTGATAGCAGATGATGGCGGTCTAAGTGAACAGGCACTTAGAAACAAAAATGCCGAGGATTATAGAGTTTTGATAAGCCAGTGGGCTGAATACTATAAAGTTACCACTAAAAAGCCTAAAAAAGAAAAGACATCAACATTAAAAGATGATATCTTAGCAAGTATCTCCGAACCAACAACAAAGGCACTGGTTGGTATGCTTATGTCAGAGAATAAAAAGCTCAAAAGAGAAAACTCTCTGCTTAAGGAACAAACAACCTTAACGATTGATATGCGTACTATAAATGATATAAGCAGAAATAAGGATGTCGTTCTAGTCGAACCTTCTTATAATCTGACAGATACAGAAATAGATGCTCTGAGAAATGCCATATCAAACGAATTTATGAACCATCAGGGATGGACTACCGATAATTATGGCAGAGTAAAAGAAAACGGCATTCAGGTATATAAGGCAGGATATGTAACTGCCATACAAAAAATTCTCAATAAAATATAAAAATTCACATAGCCTTAAATCTTTTATAAAAAGGGTTTAGGCTATTTTTATTTTAAATTCTGTTAAAGAATAGTGTTGAAAATCTATATAATTTATATACATAATTATCCATACTCGATATAATTAACTTAAGACGTAATTGTAGAATAAAGCGAACTATACTAGTTCCTAATATTAAAAAAGGGGGATTCTAAAATGAAAAAATTATTACCTAGCATTTTACTGAGTTTTTTCTCATTTCCTTTAGGTTGTCTTTTGCGCTACATCTACTTTTTTACCCTTCCTTCTTATGGAGATGCAGGTATGGCATTACTGTCTATAGTTATCTCCTTAAATATAATTTCTCTTATTATGGCACTGAATGCTATAACTAATATAAAAAAAGAATAGTACGTATTTTTCTTATATTACGAAATAAAATAAAAGTTAAAAGTATTAGATTTTATTTAAGATGTATAGATTTAAACTACATCTAACAAAATGTTGCTGTCCACCTTAGCTGGTGGACTTTTCTTATATGGCGTCATGTAAATATATGGTTTATAATCTATGTAAAGGTTAGCGGTTAATAATCGCCAAGGCGCATTTAGAAAACGTAGATAGGAGTTACCTAAGTTTTCTAAACGCCAGCAACATGGAACGTTGGCGACATAATTAACTAGACTATGATTAAAATGATATAGATGGGGTGGGAGCATGAATTTAAATGTAATTGGTAATGGATTCGACTTGTATCATGGTTTGCCTAGTAGTTATTACTATTTTGGTTGTTATTTGATTAAGAATGATCCTGAATTCTATGAAGAGATTGGAAGAATGTATGAGCTTAATCATAGAAAGATGGTGGGTCCTGCTATAGCTCACGACTATAATTACGTGATTGAGAATATTTTTTGGAGTGATTTTGAAAGGCATTTGTCTAAGGTGTACGAGTACTTTGTGGTTGATACGTCAGTAGACGATTTAGATTTAGAATACCCTGACCCAGTAGAGATTGAACTAAAACACGACAAGAGTGCAGAACAACTAAAGAAGAAGTTTGCCAAGTGGGTAATAGACACTCTTGATCGGGAATCGAATTACTCTTTAATTAAGGAGCGTTTATTGAATAGTAGTGACCTTAATTTGCACAATGAAGATTATTTTCTACAATTCAATTATACCCATTCATTGCAAAAACTATATGGCATTGAGGATGATAAGATTCACTATGTACATGGCGAGTGCTTTGGAGATGATGGAGGTGAACTTATAGTTGGGCATGGCAATGACAGTAGAATTCAGGAAATTAAGGCGGTAATTGAGAAGTTGGATGAGGAGTATGATTTTACACAAAGTAGTTACAATAGAATAAATGAATATAGATGTTTGCTAAGTTATATAAAGAAGCTCAGAAAAGATGTAGAAGGATGTATGATGGAGTGTAGTTATTTCTATAAATTAATTGAAGAAGAAGTCGAGTATATCAATCTCTATGGTCTATCATTAGGTGAGGTTGATATCCCATATCTAGTTCAAATAAGACATAGATGGCCGAATGCCAAATGGAGATTTTCTTATTATTCTGAGTCAAATCAGGAACGTATTAATGATGTTGCCAAGAATAGTTTGAATTTAGATGAAGGTGAGTATGTAATGTTCAAATTTGCACATACGCTATCTAGAGATGTTTGCAGAGAAATTGTTAGTATAAGAGGTATTGACGAATACCCTAGCGTGTAGCGCACTGCCGTTAATTACATCGTCTAACAAAACATTCAAGTTCTCTTTAGCTTAAGAAGAGCGCCAAAGCACATTCCTTCATCAAGCCAAGTCTGGCTACTTTTAGGAACTTCTTGAATGCGATACGGTAATGAACAATCTTCTTTTTATACGAGCTAAATTAGAAAAGGCAGACCACTGAGAGGTGATTCTGCCTTTTTATTATTTGCTGTGATTTTATGAGTGATTCCATTGGTGAATGTAGCTGCTATTGCGTTATAAATGAAAAGTTTGATTATAAGGTTTGATTATATATAATCAAACTTAAAGCCTTTAGATATAAGGTTTAGTTTCGCTTGATTATACTTTTCACCCTATATTCAAAATACTTAAAACTCTTTTTAATATAAAACTATGCTAAATTTCTTATATCATCATTGCTATAGAACTTGTATATTGCAATTAAGAAGAAAGCTACTGCAAAGGCTATTATTATTAATATATTCATGTATATGCTTGAAATACTGTTTCCATCCTGAAGGCTGCTTAGTCCAGTTAATATCCACTTTTGTGGCATAAAATCTGATATTTTTTGAATATATTTTGGCATAATATCTATTGGGAAGAAACATCCCGAAAGTAAACATGTAGGCGTTATTAAAAGGTTTTGCATTGCTCCAACTCCACTTGTACTCTTTGCAAAAGAAACAGTAAGTAGCGAGAAGCCTACTGCTACAAATCCAAATAAGAATAGCATTCCAAACATTTGTATAAATGGCATTCCTATATCTATCTTCACCACCTGAGTTAAAACAAGTAAGGTTAAAATTATTTCAATGGTTACAATGATCATGCTTAAGAAAACATTTGCCATTATATATTTTCTAGAATTTATTGGTGCACTAGATATTCTAAAATAGGTTCTGTTTTGCTTTTCTTTAATTATTACTTCTGATAAATTTCCTGCTGACATAAGCACTATCATAATTAAAAATCCTATTGATTGTGCTGTCATGGCCTTAGATTTTGAAGTATCCTTTAAGGTATTTACTGATAAATTAAAATCATTACTTCTATAGTTTGTATAAATCTTTTGGAAGGTTTCCTTATCTCCAGCTGATACCTTGCTTATATCACTGATGTTATTTATATAATTATATAGATACGACTTAACATAGGCAGTTGCCTGCGCTCCTTTTATTGAAGTAACTTCTATATTACTTGGATTTCCACTTTCTACACTTTTAGAAAATCCATCTGTAATTATTACCACACAGTCTAGCTTTCCTGAGGTTACTTTGTCATTTATATCCCCTTCATCTATATTTTCTATCTTAAAGTTTCCTGATTTTTGCATATAATCAACAGCATCTTTAGCTATATAATTACTATCCTTATTTAAAACTCCGACTCTTAAATTATTATCACCACTTCCACTATAAACGACTAGGGATATTAATATTCCAATCAAAGGAGCAATTATATATAAGAAGATATTAGATTTTTTTCTAAAGGTGACCTTTAATCCATTTTTAACTAACCATAATATATCTTTCATCTTAAAGAGCCTCCCTTCTTCCAGCTATTACTCCGGATATTACTAAAAACAAACATGCTACTACCATATTTATAACTATTGATGGTATAACAGCATAACTATCTGAGGTATAGATTAGCTTATTTATTGCTTCATTATTCCAAGAAAGTGGAGATAACTTTACTAAAAAGTTTAAAATTCCAGTGCTATTTTCTGATGTAATTGGGAAATATGCTCCTCCCAAGAACGAGGATACTTGTACTACTAGCATAACAATTGCTCTAGGCGCTTCTGGCTTTTTAGTCATATAACTTACTCCAAGTCCAAAACTTGTAGCTAATATAACTTCAGTTAAAAGAACTAATATAACTAATCCTATATTTGAACCCCAATTTGCCTTAAATGCATATTTACTTACTAGCATAACTACAAGTACACAAAGTAAATTAGCCCCTATCCCTCCAAGAACTTTTCCTATTAATATCTCACTTTTTCTTACAGGTGCCGCAATGAGCCTAGTGTCTGTTTTATTCATTCTCTCTCCTCTTATTAAGAAACAAGCTGAGATTGCTCCATATAGTCCTATCATAGTTGTCATTGCTATTGAATAATAATCTATAGCTCCTGGGGCGCTTTTTGAATTTAGTGAAGTTTCTTTAATATAGCTACCTTCACTATTATCACTTATAACTATTCCAATCCCTTGAGGTTTAACTTTTACTACTTCAGAAACTAATTTATATTTATCAATAAAGCCTTTTAGCATTCCTTCTACGATGTTGCCTTCTATTGAAGTCCTATTATTTTCATCTAACTTAACACTATCGTTATTTACTTCAATAAACCCTTGGTATTTTCGTTTTTCAACTTGATTTTTCGCGCCTGCTTCATCATTTGTTTTCTCAAACTTTATGCCTTCCTTTTCAGCTTGTTTCACAAATTCATCAAAGTATTTAGTAAATTCTCCATCACTATTATCCTTATATACAACACTTATCTTATCTAGTGAAATAGATGACTTATCGCTGCTAAACTCACTAGATCCTGATAATGCTGTACCTAATATTAAGATCAATATTATTGGAAAAGCTAGCATAAATACAAGAGTTCTAGTATCTCTTAAAGTAGATTTCAGCTCCTTAAGAGCAATATTTATAATGTTCACTTTTTCTTCCTCCTATATTAATCTCTTAATGTTCTTCCAGTTAACGTTAAAAATACAGTTTCTAAATTAGGTGTCTTTGTCTCAACATTTTTTATTTCTATATCGTTATTTATAAAATATTGAATTATTTTATTTAGATTATTAACTTCTACTTCTGAATTAATCGTTACTGAATCCTCTTCTACCTTTACTGCCTTTACTCCATTTATATTTTTTATTTCTTCTTCTTTTAATTTGTCTGTAGACTTAACTTTTATTAAGTGTTCACTAGTATCAGTTACTATAAGCTTTAACTCTTCTTTTGTTCCATCTGCAATTATCTTTCCATGATCAACTATAGCGATTCTAGAGCAGATTTCTTCGACTTCCTCCATGTAGTGGCTTGTATAAATAATTGTGCAACCCATTCTATTTAATTCCTTAACTGATTCAAGGATATAGTTTCTTGATTGAGGATCTATACCAACTGTAGGTTCATCCATTATTATTAGCTTTGGTTTATGAGCTAGCGCACAAGCTATGTTTAGTCTTCTTTTCATACCACCAGAAAAATTCTTTGGATATTCCTTCATCTTATCAGTAAGTCCAACAAATTTTAATGCCTCTTCTGACTTTGTTTTAAGTTCTTCTCCTCTTAAGCCATATAACCCTGCAAAGAACTTTACATTTTCATAGGCAGTTAAATCTTCATATATAGCTATATCTTGGGGAACTATTCCTAGATTCATTTTTGTAAATCTACTATTCTTCTTAATATCTTTTCCAAGTATACTAATGTTTCCTTCATTACTTCTTAAAAGCCCAGATATCATATTTATAGTCGTACTTTTTCCTGCTCCATTAGAACCAAGAAAACCAAATATCTCTCCTTCTTCTACTGTTAATGACATATTATCTACTGCAATAAAATCTCCATATTTCTTTGTAAGATTTTTAATTTCTAACGCCTTCATTTAATCACCTCAAAAATACATTTATTTAACTTATGAGTTTATTATATAGAAAAAAGGTGGGCTTATTTAGTATATAAGTTCACCTTTCATACATGATAATATTCACTTTTTATATATGAGAATTTACATGGTCTATTTTATTGGTAGTAGTGTTGTTACTGAAAATCCATTACTTCCATCAACTATTATCTTACCATCAATAGTTGCAGTTCTCTCTTCCATTCCAACTATCCCTAGCCCCTTTTTGATTAGAGCCGATCCTTCTCCATTATCTTTAACTTCTGCTTTTATGAATTTATTTAATACCTCAATATTTACTAAAATATTATCTGCATTAGAATATTTCATAGAATTAGTAAGGGCTTCAGATATATTCTCAATTATTATCTTCCACTGAATATAGGATATTTTATCAATATCTCCTTTATATATTAATGTGGTTTTAATTCTGCTTTTCTCAATAAATTCATCTATCATAAGTTTAAGTCTATTTATTCCTATCTGTTCTTTTGGTGGCTTCAAGTTTTTAAGAGTTATTCTAATATCCTCTATACCATCTTTAGATATATTTATTGAATTAGTTAATAGTTCTTTTGCCTTATCCTTATCTCTATCTATTAATGACTTTGCAGCCTCCATTTGAATTAAAGCTCCAGTCATAGAATGTCCTATCTTATCATGTATTTCTTGAGACAATCTGTTTCTTTCCTCAAGCTTAAAAGTATACTCTGATTGCCTTAAGTATTCCTTATTCTCATTAAAATTTTTTGTTAGTCTATGCATATCTTTCCTCATAGAATCTGCTTGACTCTCTAAGCTATTTAATCTTTCTGTGTAACTTCTTGTCATGGTGAAAATAATAAAACTAAAGCCTAATATAAGGATATAGGTAGATATTATTTCCTTATCTAGAAATAGTGCTGGAACTAATGCTATCGCTACTGAGAAAATTCTTTTTTCTACATAATAATCTAATAACTCATATATATTTATAGGTAAAAATACCATAAATAATGGATTTACATATATGTATCCAATAATAATAAATACCATAGAAATCTCAATAAATGCTTTTTTATATTTTTCTGATTTTAATATATATATGCAGCTATTTATTGAACAATATATAAGTAGCCATAAAACTACCAATGCCCTGTTTTCTTTACCTGAATTAATATGTTCTATAATAATATATAAAATAACAATTAACTTATTAACTATAATCCATTTCTCCATTACTTCACCATGCTATTCTAGCTTACCTTTTAAATAATATATAGCTATCTGAGTTCTATGTTCTAGAGAAGTTTTATTAAGTATAGATGTTATATAGTTTGCTACTGTACCTTCTGATATAAATAAAGTTTTTGATATCTCTTTGTTTGAGTTTCCCTTTGCAATTAAACTCATAACATCAAGCTCTCTTTCTGTAAACAAACTTCTATCTATTTTATCTTCTTTTTCATTTTTATCCTCTTTTAAATTTTCTTTTATCTTATCAAGAACTACATCCTGCATAACATTGTTTCCATTATAAACACTTATTATGGCATCCTTGATTCTTTCTGGCTCATTATTTTTAAGTAAATACCCTTTAGCTCCATTTTTTATGGCTTCAAGTATATACTCATCATCATCGAAAGTTGTTAATATTAAAGGTTTCGTTTTAGTCTTTTCAGTAATTAGCTTTGTTGCCTCTACTCCATTCATATTAGGCATTCTAACATCTAGTATTGCAATGTCCACTTCGTTATTAATGCAGTAGTCTAGTGCTTCCTTTCCATCATTTAGCGTCTCTACTACATCAAATTCCTCATAAGTATTTAAAATTATTTTCATTCCTTCTCTTATAAAGGAATTATCATCTGCTATTATTATCTTTATTTTCATAGCTTGTGCCTCTCTTATCCATCTTATTATCATTAATTATATTTTACTATTCTGGATTTTTCTATAAGAAGCTATAATATTTTCTTGCCAAAAAAATAAAAGCCCTAATAATAGGGCTCTTATGTATCAACTTAGGCATATTCTTTAGCCTACTTCACCTTCTGAATTTTCATTTGCTAATACTATATCGCACGCTTGTCCATGATATGCAAGCTTAACTCCAAATATATAAATAAATACTCCTAGCACTAAGAAATAAAGAATTATAAATAGTGGGCTGATCATCCAAGCAGGTGCTATGTTATATAAAGTTAAGGTACCGAAGAACATAAATATAACTCCAGCAACCCATTTTATATATATTTCAGGTATGTGTCTGCACATCCATGCTCCGCCTATAATACCTATACCATCAGCAATTAACATACCTGTTGTTGTTCCCATTAATATAACTAATGGATTGCTGTTATCTGCTGCTATAGCTATTGTCATTAACTGAGTCTTATCTCCCATTTCTGCTAAGAAAAATGCTATTGCAACTGTTACAATTGGGCCAAATTTACGTTTTTTCTCATCATCTTCATCTATTTTATCTCCTCTTAATGTCCAAAGACCAAATATCAAAAATGATATAGCTGCAACCATCTTAATTATTCCCATAGGTATTAATGAACCTATGTAACTTCCTACTGCTACTGCAAGGGCATGATTAAATACAGTAGCAACTAAGACCCCTATCATTACTTGCTTTACTTTGTATTTGCTAGCCATAGCCATTGCAAGTAATTGAGTTTTATCTCCCATTTCTGCAACTACAACTAAAAACAAAGCCTTAATAAACTCCGCCATTTTTGTCCTCCTCTTAACTTAAAATTTAAAAATAAAAAAATCGTCAAGGCGATTATGAGCCGTCGATTTTTTTCTCGCATCTGCCTTTCCAAACGCATGTGAGGAAAATTTGGCAGGCGACTAATTCTATTTTTTACTCTTTAGGTTATCTAGCGAATCCTTAGATTATATCTTAAGCTTATAATGTTATCAAAAACCTTAAAATATTATAAATTCCTAAAGAGTTAAAAAAAAGACCTCTAACACAATGAAATCTCATTACTAGAATTAAAAACCTGTAAATTAATATAAAGGTATCTAATTCTAATAATAAAACCATCGTGCTAAAAGTCTCACTTGACTAAAATAAGCCACGATAAAGCCAGACCAAAGGTCAGTATGTTGACTTTATCACCAAAAAAGGCAGTTACTCCCTCTTAACATCTATAAAATATTATCATAAATTTTATATATATACAATAAGTATTTTCAAACGCGAAAAGTGAATAAGTAAGCCCCCTTTGCAAACTTATTCACCTTTGTAAATCTGATTAAATATAAATTTCTCCCATTTTCTCTGCCATAAATTCTAATGTCATATAAAAATTATAGCACTGCACTTTTTAGTTTTTCAAATATAAAATATCGCAAATTAGTGTATAATATTACATTTTTTTATTATATTTTTCATTACCATGTTTAAAGTTTCCTGTTACTTTTGCCATAATTAATTGAGCTTCCTTCGTGTCAGCATTCTTTATTCTTTGTAGAAATTTCTCACTTTCTTTACCTTTTAGAATCTTAATTAATTTCCCGCTCCAATATATAAATACTTTATTATCCTTTGAAACATTAAAATTAAAAGGTTCTTCCTCTAACTTATTTCTTTTATCTATTTCACCCATTTTTTATACTCCACTTTTAACTAATCTAATATGAATTTTTAATTAGGAATTGCAAGCCATACAACAATCAGCATTACTACAGACATAACTCTAGTCATAATAAGATACAATGTACTTGGTTCCACATCTTTAAACTTCCACCCTTCAGATATCTTCCACGAAAGTCTAGGATTAATTATTCCAATAATTAAAATTATACTAATGATAATTTTTATAAATATCATACTTTACCCCCATCATAATTTTGACTTTTCACTAATTCCGACTAACACTAAAGCTAGTCCCAATAATGCAACTGCTAATATACAGCTGAACATAAAAACTGCTACCCCCATATCTGTAGATATGGTATAGCCTACAAAACCACAATAACTTGAAAATAGTAAAACCCCAAGTACTGGGCTTAAAATTATTAATACTAATCCTATGGTTATTTTACTTATATTTATTCTACTTAAGGATGGTTCTTTTAGCATATCCGTAAATATCTCTAAGTTTTCTTCTTGACTAAGGGGTTCTCTTCTCATTTAGCACCTCTCAATATTTTAACTATTATGGAAATTATATCACAATAGTGTGTTGCATTATAACATCCCCCAAACATTTTTTTCCAGAAATGTTATATACTTAATTCAAATTTTATTAGAATACCTCTATATAGATTAGTCTTTACTAATTATTAGTTAATTTTTTACTTTTATGTTACTATTAACAATAATTATTCTGTTACTATTTAGAGGGGGTCATTATATGAAAAAACGTACTTTCATGATTACAACTTTATTTATTTCAGTAATTATAATATCTTTGATAATATACAACAATTCTTTAAATACAGTTAATGTACCTAGTGATGTTATAGAAAATATAGTTAAAAATGACGTAGAACCTACTGCAGGTTTAAAATCCTTTGGTGGTAAAGTATTTTGTGATTATTCTATAGTTATATCTGAAGAAAAATATGGTGAAATCAATGTTTATCTATGGCTTTACAGTCAGGAACTTTACGTTGATTCTAATAAAATAAAGAGTGGAACTGGAACTATAGATCCCGCTGTACTTCATTTGAAGAAAGAAGATAATACCTATATATTAAAGACCTTTTATGTATCCTCTGAAGCAGCTGGTTCAGATTCTATGAGAAAATTTCCCCTAAGAGTGAGAAACAAATTTAAATCAAATAACTATAACTTTTCATATGACACTAAGCTTTATGACCGGGCTAGGGAATATTTCAAAATTTAAATAAATTTGAAGGAGTGGATTTTTTGAATAAACGCTTTGTACTACTACTGTTAGTCTTGATTTTTTCTATATCATTATTTGATGCTTGCTCATCACAAAAACCAGATGCAACAAATATATCTACCAATTCTAGTAAGAATGAGACTGATGAAAATACTCATACTTTAGCTATGCCTGAAAAAATAATCTATTATGGTAAAGGCAATACAACCACATTTACAAAAGATGATAAGAAATTTAATGCCCTAGTTAATGAGATTAATTCAAGAGTTAAGAATATTAAAGGACAATATAAAAGTATATTTATGCTTGATGATATAAAAGGAAAAGGCATGCTTCTAGAACTTGATTACCCTAAAAAACATACCTTTGAATACACTAAAGACAATGGTGAAAAGGAGACCTTTACCTATACTAAGCTTTATTTTGATCTAGATAAGAATGATGAAATCAGTAACGAAATGGCTTTTGAAGGCGAAGGATATGGTCCTGTTGGTAAGTTACTACCTACTGATAAGTTATTAGACATATTAAACGCTATATGGGACTAAACTTTATGGGGACTTAAATGAGCAAAATTTGCCTCAACGATAACTCACTTTCTAAACAATATATATTAATATTGCAGCTATAAATTTGTTAATTAAGTCCTTTTAAAATATCTGGTAAGTCACCACCAGACGGACTAAAGTTTCCTTCCTTAATACCCCAACTTGTAGATTGGAAGTTTTTATTATCTATTTTTATATCTATATTTTCAATAGAATTAGATTGTACAGTAGCCTTTACTACTCCGGAATTTCCCCAGCCGTCATCAGAAAACTTTGTTGTTACTGTCCCATCTATAATTTGCCCATTTATATCAATCTTAGCTAATTTATCTATTTTATTATTCAAAACATTTACCCTATAAAACTTTGCAGAAAAATAATTGCCTTTTACTTGTTTTTTTAATGGAAACATGTACTCTCCATCTTTATCAAATTTTCCCAACTTACTTATTTCTTCATTACTTGTAAGTGTAACATTTATTTTTAAATTTCCTGTAGCCTTAACACCGATAATTTTTATTACAGATTTTCCAGGAGGTATTTTATCATTTATACTTCCATCTCCATTATTTTTTACAATATCGGTTACTTTACCATCAGGCTTAACAAGTATAACTCTAACATCTCCATTATCAAACTTAGAATTATAAAGTATTGTTATGTCAGTTCCTTCTACAGAATATAAATTCATAACTTCCATACATCCATTTAAATCTTTATAATCCCTGTCTACACCTTCATAGTTTTGTTTACTTTCTACACTAGTTAAATTGAACTTCTCCAGTAAACCACTCAAACTATTTACATCTGCACTTATATATTTTTGATAATCTTCACCAATGCTTTTTGTGCAACCATTTAAACTTAGTGCTACAGAAATAATGCTAATTGCATATATAATATTAAGTTTCTTCATTTTTCCCCCACAAATCCATCTTTCAGTTAAGTATTATTACAAAGTTATCCTTTGTTTTGATAATATTCCTCAAAATTATATTTAAGTTTATTTTATCATGTTAACCCATAAAAATACATATGAGGGATTTCTATAGCAAATAAAAAAAGGCCTGCAAAAGCCTCATTTATCCAAAATAAAAAAGTGGATAAACAAGCACCCCTTTGCAAGCCTAACCACCTTTGGTTTTGGTGCGGCGAAGAAGATTCGAACTCCCGACCCTTTGATCCGTAGTCAAATGCTCTATCCAGCTGAGCTATCGCCGCAAATATTTAATTCACAAGTTTTATAATATCATATATAATTTTATAAAGTCAATACATGAAGTCTAGTAAATATCCGAAAATTCGATTTCTAATACTTGTACCTTAGTATTTGCTTTTATTTTTCTGCTGAATCCACATTCTTCATCAATGCACCTAGGTAATGTTACTATAAAGTTACATCCCTTATCTTTATTATTATATACAGAAATATTTCCATTGTGAGTTTTTACTAAATTGTATACTAAATTTAGTCCAATTCCATTTCCTTCATACTCTGAAGTAATATTTTTTACAACCTTGTGGAATCTATTAAATATTAACTCCATTTCTTCTTTTGGAATTCCAGGACCTTGATCCTTAAATTCTATCTTTACATCTTCCTCACTAACAGTTAGATTAACTAGAATTTCTGAATTTTTTGGAGAAAACTTAATTGCATTTGAAAGTAGATTCATAACTATTCTGTCAATAACTTCGGGATCTACTGACATTTTGCATTCCTCTTCATTTGTATCGAAAATTATAGATATGTTTTTATCCTTAGCATATTCATTAACAGAGTTAACTATATTCTCTACTAAACATATAATATCTAGATTTTCCTTATTACATATAAAATAGTCATTTTCTAATTTCGTCACATCAATAAGATTATTCACAAGCTTTAACATCTTGTAACAGCTTTTTGTAATAGTTTGTGTATACTCTTTCCACTTCTTGTCACCCTCATTCACTGACTTATGCTTAATTTTAAGTAACTGAATAACACTTAAAACTACATTTAAGTGAGTTCTTAGGTCATGTGCTATATTTAAAATAAAATCTTCTCTTACACCTTGAAGATCCTTGCACAAGTTAACTTTCTTTTCATAATCAGTTAAGGTATTTCCCAAAATTTCATAAAAATTAGACTCTTCCCTTAATTCAACCATGGCATATACTCCTCTATCTTAGTGCATACACTTTATATAACTTTCTCCCCTTACAATTTTACAATAAATTGGAAAATTTGTCCATATATTTGTATCCTCTAAATTATTCCCTTTATTTATAAAATATATACTGTTAAAGCTTTTCAATGAAATTAGTCCATTGAATAATTAATTCTAATACATTAGAATTAAAGTGATATTATAAATGTATTATCCTAAGTTTATATTTTATACATATACTTTACTAAGAAGTATATATTAGGTTTATAAGCTAAAATCCTATATATTAAAGGAGAGTAGATATGAAAGATTATGTTATCATAACTGATTCACCTAGTGATTTATCCGCAGATTTACTTAATGAAATTGAAGTCACATCACTTGGATTGGTTTGCTTATTTAAAGGAAAAGAGTATGTAGATGACGGTGGTATAACATTAAAATACAAAGACTTCTATGATGGTATAAGAAATTTAGAACAACCAACTACTGGACAAATTAACGCATATAGATTTGCAGAAGAATTTACTAAACATGTTAAAGACGGAAAAGGAATTATATATATAGGCTTCTCCTCTGCCTTAAGTGGAACTTTTAATAGTTCAGTTATGGCAAGAAATGAAGTGTTAGAAGAATACCCTGATGCAGATATAACCTTAATTGACTCAAAAGCTGCTTCTGGCGGCGAAGGTCTTTTGGTTTACTTAGCTGCTAAGAAAAGACAAGAAGGATGTTCAAAGGAAGAATTGGTTTCTTGGATAGAAGCTACCATACCTAAAGTTAATCATTTCTTCTTTGTTGATGATTTAAATCACTTAAAAAGAGGTGGAAGAATATCTTCAACAACTGCAGTTGTAGGTGGAATATTAAATATTAAGCCTATTATGTATATTAATGATGCAGGATCCCTTGTTCCTTTTGCTAAAGCTAAAGGTAGAAAAAAAGCTACTGCGCACTTATTAGATGATATGAAAAAGAATATTGTTAATCCAGAAGATCAAACAATCATGGTAACTCATTCTGATTGCTTTGAGGATGCTGAAGCTTTAGCTAAGTCTATAAAAGAAGATTTTAATGTAAAAGAAGTAATAATAAATTATATTGGAACTGTAATAGGAAGCCATACAGGTGCTGGAACTCTAGCAGTATTCTTCTTAGGTGAAAATAGAGAACCATAATATAAAAGAATCCCTTTAGTCGAGAACTAAAGGGATTTTTTATATTGAATAATATTAAATCTTAAAGCCTGCCTTACTACCTTCCTTTGCAGGTGTTATTTCTAATCTAGCATCTATTCTCTCTTTTAGTTCTGGTACGTGAGAGATTATTCCTACTAATCTTCCATTATGCTGAAGTTCTATTAAACAATTGATTGCATTATCTAGTGATTCAGGATCTAATGTTCCAAAGCCTTCATCTACAAACATGGTATCTACCGTTACCCCTCCAGCATAGCTTTGCACTACATCTGCTAATCCTAATGCTAAAGATAGTGAAGCCTTAAAACTTTCTCCTCCTGATAAAGTCTTTACATGACGTGCTTTTCCTGTGTAATTATCAAATACTTCAAGCTCCAAGCCTTCCTGCTTTCTTCCTTTACCCTTTTCTTCTTTTCTTTTTAGTAAATATCTATCTCCCGTCATTTTGGTAAGTCTTAAGTTTGCTGCTTTTATTATGTCATCAAAATATGCGGCAAGGACATATCTCTCAAAGGTTATTCTTTGGCTATTATCTCCATTTGCTACTCTTGCTATCTCCCCTACAATGTTATACTTACTTTCTTCCTTTTCACACTGTAGATTAATTACTTTTACTCTTTCTAATATTGCCTCATTATTTGATATTCTTGTATATAATTCTTTTTCATTATTAAATATATCTTCTTGTACTTTTTTCTCTTTTTCAATAATTTCATTTAAGACCTCTAAATCCTCAAGTTTTAGGTCTTTACATTCTTCAATACTTTTATTTAATCTATCACTTAAAGATTTCAAGTCCTGATAATATACTTTAACTTTTTCTTCTAGTGAATTTATAACTTCTTCTGCTATAAAGCATTCCCTATATTCCTCTTCAGATAAAAAACTATTTTTCTTAAGGGTATCTTCAAATTCCTTAATTACTTCTTTTAATTCTTTTTCTGTATCTTCTATTTCCTTTTGCTTAAGTACTAAAGCTTCATGTGCAGCTGACAAATTAGCCTTTAAGGAAGTCACCTTTTCTCTAGCTATTTTAATTTCTTTATCTATATTATCTATCTGAATATTTAGCCCATTAATACTTTTATTTAAACTCTCTAAGGATCTTAATTCTTCTGGAATTTCTTCTTCAAAGGATTTAACTAATTTCTCTTCTCCTTGAATTCTTCCAAATAAATTTAATATTATACTTTCTCTTTCCTCTTGTTGTTTCTTTAGCTTTTCAACTTCTTCAGATAATATCTTTTGATCCTTTTCTAACTTTTCTCTATTTGAAATCTTTAACTTAATTTCTTTTAAATTATCTTCTAGATTCTTCGCGTCTTTAGCTAATTCCTTACCTATAACAGCAATTTCTTTTAGGGCCTCTGTCCCCTCTAAGTTCCACATCTCCTCTTTAAATAGAGATTTTAGATTTAGCTTTTTACCTTCAATATTTTCTCTTTGTTCTTTTATTGAAGTAAATACCCTAGTTGTTTCATTTAATTTTTCTTTTAATCTATTATTTATTATTTCTAGGCTTTCTTTTGACTCTTTAAGTTCCTTTTCAGATGGAACCCCTTCATGTATAATTGCTTTTTTAGGATGTTCAGTAGAACCACATACTGGACATGGGTCTCCTTCAATTAATACACTAGCTAATAGACCAGCTTGGCCCTTCTTAAATGCTTCATCTAGCATTTCATATTTAGTCTTAGATTTTTTATATTCTTCCTCAACCTTAGAATACTCCTTAGCTAGCTTATTGTGATCTTCTAATAACTTAGTTACTTTATCTTCTGCTGAATATAACTCTCTAACTTCTTTTAGTGAGTTGTTTATTTCTCTATATTTACTTTCTAATCTTTCTTTTAAGGTTTCAGCTTTTAAAGTTTCTTTAAGCTCTTCATCTATTTTGAGAATTTCTGCATTATTTAAATCTATCTTCTTTTTTAATGCTTCATTTTCTTCCTTTTCTTTAACTAAATTTATATTAAGACTTTGAAGCTCCTTCTTTTTCTCTCCGTAAGCAACTATTTTTTCCTTAATGGAATTAAGATTAGCTGCCTTTTCTTGTAATACCTTCTTATTATCTTCTTTCTTTTCCTCTATTTCTAAGGTTTTTACTGCATTAGTTAGTTCTATTTCTCCATCCTTAACTCTATTGGCATTTAAAATAAGTTCTTCCCTTAACTTAGATAATTTTTCTTTCTTTTGATTCCTACTTTTTTCAATAAAACTTACTTCTAATGCCTTTTTAGCTAGGGTTATTTTTTTTTCTGTATTTACTATTTCTTCTTTTTGATTTTGGAGAACTTCTTTTTCTTTTATTAAGTTTTCTTTCTCTTGTAGCTTTAAATTTCCTTCTTGAGCTTTAATATATTTTTCTCTTAAGTTATCAAGCTTTTCATTTATGGTGTTTTTATTCTGAGATACCGTCTCTAAACCCGCTCTATCCTTATCTAACAAAGTATCTAATAAACCTAATACTTCAGTTACATTAAGTTCTTTTTCTTTAATTTTTTCCATTAAGAAAGTATCTTCGCCTGGGTTTATATTTCTTAAGTTAGTTGCTCTTCTCTCATTTATAGCCTTTAATTCTTCTTCTAGTTCTTTCTTCTTTATATTTAATAGAAATTGAATTCTATTAAACTCCTCAGTTCCAAATATCTCTCTAAAAATCTTCTCTCTTTCTTTTGATTCTGATTCTAGTAATTTTCTAAATTCCCCTTGAGGTAGCATTACTATTTGTCTAAATTGATTTTTATCTATTCTTATTAATTCTATTACTTCTTTCGTTACATTAGTTGCTCCTGTTACTATGGAACCATCTGGATAAATAAGTTCAGCTGATGTAGTTCTCTTTTTAGGTTGAACTGGTACTCTCTTAACATAATAATTTTTCCCTCTTAAAGAAAACTCAAGTTCAACATAGGTTATATCCTCTTCATTTGCAAAGTCGCTTCTTAAGTTATCTATAGTTCTGCTGGTTCCACTAGCTTCTCCATATAATGCATAACTAATAGCATCAAAAATAGTAGTTTTCCCTGCTCCTGTAGGACCTGTAATTAAGAATATATTTCTTCCTTCAAGTACATTAAAATCTATAACTTCCTTTGATGCATAAGGTCCAAATGCACTTATTGTTAACTTTAAAGGCCTCATTATTTATCCTCCTTCCATAAAGTATCTAATGCAACCTCCATATAACTTCTTTGCTCTGCAGTTAATTTTCTTCCTTCAATACTTTCAAAAAATTCATTAAATAGCTCAAGTTTATCCTTATCTTTATAACCTTCTTTTGCTGATGTTATACTGGAATCTTCATTAATACTATTTTCTTTTGCTAGAGCCATTATGTTAGGATATACAGCTCTTAGCTTTGATATTGGGTCATATACTTCTCCTTGATCCGTAAGTATAGCCTGAATGTAATCTTCCTTATCTCCAATTTCATATACTTCTGGAGAAATTAGCTCTTTAATTGGCCCCTTTATTATTCTCATATCCCTTAAAGGTTTAATTTGTTTAAAATCTACTTTTACTTCTCCCTTGTCATCTATTTCAACAACTGTTACTCCCTTTCTTTGGTTAACCTCTGAAAAAGAGTATTTAAGAAGAGATCCTGAGTATCTTATTTTGTCAGAACCTACTTTCTGTGGTCCATGTAAATGTCCTAATGCAACATAATTAAACTTCTCAAATATACCTGCTGATATTAAATCCGTTCCCCCTATGGATAAAGGTCTTTCTGAAGAAGATGTTATTAATCCTGCTCTCATAAATTCATCCTCTTCTTCCTCTTCAGTATTTTTCATATTTGTTACATACCCATGAGCTACTAAAACATTTCTTTCATCTTCATTTAAATCTATATTATCTATTATCTTTTTTACAGCATCTTCATGAGTCTTTATTTCACTATCCCCATATAGCTCTCTTACATATGCAGGATCTCCATAGGGCATAAGAAAGAAGTTTATATTTCCATGTTCATCCTTTAAGTTTACTTTTCTAATTTTACTCTGTAATATTCCCTCTAAATGTAGTCCACTATCCTTAAGTAAAGAACTACCAAATGATAATCTTTCTGGACTATCATGATTTCCTGCAATAGCTAATATAGGAACCTTTAATTCCATTATAATTTTATTAAATATCTCATCTAGCAGTTCTACTGCGTCTGCTGGTGGAACTGATCTATCGTATAAATCCCCCGCTATAATTAATGCTGACGGTTCTTCCATTTTAATTATATCTACCAATTGATTAAGCATAAATCTTTGGTCTTGTAGCATACTGAATTCATTTACTATTTTTCCAATGTGCCAATCGCCTGTATGAATAAACTTCATGTTTAAATTCCTCCTCTTAATTATGAGCTTTACATAATTAATTCTATAATTTAATTCTAACATATAGGTTTTTTTATATGAAACTTATTTTAAAGTTAAGGTTTATGTAAATATCCAATTATTTACATTTAGATATAATTATTGTATAATTATGGTAGTCATAGATAATAAGGGGGAATCAAAATGCCACATAGAAAAAAAGTTATTGATGAAGTAATTGATAGCGTAAATACTGCAGCAAAGGTTACTTCCAAAAAAATATCTACTACGCTTAATAAGGAAAATGTAAAGAAAGCAGTAGATGGAGTAAAAGATACAGTTGGTGGTTTGGCTGAAGAAGGGGAAAAAGTAGTTAGAACCACTGCAAGAAAAGCTAAGAAAGTTACATTGAAACCTGAATTATTTATAGAATATCAAGGAAATCAAATATCTCAAGAAGATCTAATTTCTAGAGTTTATTCTTCCCTTGAAGGAAAAGTTGATTTATTAAAAGTTAAAAGTTTAAAGCTATATTTTAATGTTTCAGAAAACAAAGTTTATGTAGTTATTAATACTTCAGATACCTTTATTGTTGACCTTAACTGAAAAAAATTATCGGATAATATAAGTATTATCCGATAATTTTTTTATTTTGTATAAACCTTAACTATATTTAAAATTACTTCTACTGCCTTTTCCATAGACTCTATTGGAATATATTCATATTTTCCATGGAAATTCTCTCCTCCAGTAAATATATTTGGTGTTGGCACTCCCATAAATGAAAGTCTTGCTCCATCTGTTCCCCCTCTTATTGGTCTTATGTTAGGAACTACATCTGACATTTCCATAGCTAGTTTAGCATTTTCAACCACAAACATTACTGGCTCTATTTTTTCCTTCATATTTCTATAACTTTCTTTTATTTCAACTTCAACTAACTGCATTTTATATTTTTCATTTAATTCTTGAGCTTTTTCTTTCATTAAATTCATTCTATTTTTATATCCTTCAAAAGAAAAATCTCTTATTATATAGCTTAAAGTAGTTTCTTCCACTTCTCCTTTAATATCTGTTAAATGAAAGAATCCTTCATATCCCTTAGTCTTTTCAGGCACTTCCATTTGAGGTAATAGTGCATCAAACTCTAATGCTATTTTCATAGAATTTATCATCTTGTTATATGCATACCCAGGATGAACATTTCTTCCCTTAACTATAACCTTACCACTAGCAGCATTAAAGTTTTCGTATTCTAATTCTCCTAGGGTTCCGCCATCTATTGTATAGGCATATTTAGCTCCAAATTTATCAACATTAAAGAATTTAGTTCCTTCTCCAATTTCTTCATCTGGAGTAAAGGCTACTCTTATTTCTCCATGCTTAATTTCTGGATGTTCTACTAAATACTCCATTGCAGCCATGATTTCTGAGATACCTGCCTTATCATCTGCACCTAAAAGAGTTGTTCCATCAGTAGTTATAAGTTCTTTTCCTTTATAGTCTTCAAGTTCAGGAAATTCCTTTGGTGATAACACTATATTTTTTTCTTTATTTAGTATTATATCTCCACCATTATATTTAACTACTTGTGGATTTACATTTTCTCCTGTCATATCTGGAGAAGTATCCATATGTGATATAAAACCTATAACTGGTATTTCTTTATCAGTATTAGATGGAAGTGTTGCATACACATATCCATGTTCACATACTTCAACATCCTTTAAGCCTAATACCTTCAATTCTTTCTCTAAAACATTTGCTAAATCAAATTCTCCCTTAAAACTTGGAGTTGTTCCTGTACTTTCATCAGCTGTTGTGTTTATTTTAACGTATTCTAAAAATCTATCTTGTACTCTTTTCATTTAATTTCTCCTTTTTCTTTATCCAATAATAAATAATTCTTCTTCTGAAACTTCTTCTTTTATATGCTTCAAAGCTAAAATTAAATATACGAAAGCTATAGCTATATATATAATATCAAAAAATGGTATAACTACTCTGGTTAAAAATAAGATGGTATCTAAAATTATAGATGTAGTTAATGTATACAATGAAATTCTATATAAGCCTTTAAATCTAATCTTAACTTTAAGCCAATAAGCTGCGCTGAGTCCTGCTAAAGCTAGTACTACTGCCCATAATATATTTCCAATAAACACTTGAATTATTGTAAATATAGTTAAAATTATCATTACAAGTGTAGTTGCTGATAATATATTTATTATCATATTAACATCTAGGTTAAAACCAAGTTCTGAAAATTTTTGAACTGTTTGTTTTCCATTGTTATTTACTACAACTCTATCTCTAAATATAAGGGTAGATGTCATATACTTCTCTAAGTTTAATTGAGCAAGTTTATTTTGATCATATTGATCATAATCATAACTTGTATCTATAAATAATAGTGTATTCTGTTCTTCTTTTAGAATAGGTCTTGTTCCTATAGTTAATTTTCCATTTTCAAGTTTAAAATTATCTTTATTTTCTTCTAAATATGTTCTTGCATTATCAAAATAGATTTTTACATCCCTTGATACATCATAACCTTTAATTCCCCCAAAAATTACGCTTAATAATAATATATATAATACTCCCTTAGCAGTCTTTTCTCTTAAAAATACTATATAACTTTTTATATTGGTGATACTATATATAAACTTTTGAAAAATGTTTAATTTTTCCACTATATAATTCCCCCTTAATTTTCCATGTATTATTATTATACATTATTTACATGCAAATACCTATAGAATTATGTATTTTCAACTATTTTCTTTAGCCCTCTAGTCATTGAAATTATTACATATACTCCTCCAATTAATATATAAAAATAATATCTATAACTTATCGATAATCCTGTTACTCTAAGAATAGCCGCTATAATAATGGGCAGTGTTATAGAGTAAATTGATATTTTATAAATGGTTTTATATTCTAGCGGCCACCTAAGTACTGCATTAATTAATGTTCCAATTAATGATACCATAAGTGCCAAAAATAAATTTAATATAACAATTAATAAAGGTGTTAAAAATACTATTAAGTACACTACGTATTTTAACCTAGGAATAAGTTGTTGAGCTTTTCTCTTATCTAAACTTATTCCATCTAGGAAATCATATGTGGCTCTATCTATTTTATATCTATTTCTCTTTGAAATAGCCCTGTCCTTTAAAATAAGTATACATTTATCATACTTATTAAGCACGTTTTCTGAAGTATTTCCTGACGTGTCAATTATAATAGTAGGCTTATTTTTCTTTGATATTACTATGGGCTCTCTTTCTTTTACATCTAAGATTCCATCCTTAAGAGTGAATTCAGGAAATCCATTATTTATTTCACCTTCCATTAGCGATATGAATTTATAATATCCCATGGCTGGTACTATAAAGCTTATAACTCCTGTTATTAATGTTAGTATCATCATATATATGATAGCCTTAATTACTGTTTCTCTAATTAAAATATAGTAATCCTTTGGCTTAATAATGCTTATGTAAATCTTTTTAAAAAAATTAATTTTCTCCATAACTTAATACCAAATTATATATTTGGCTAAATTTCACCTCCTATGGAATATGTACTACTTTAGTTATTATTCTAACCATTAAAAAAATTTATAATATCTTTCTTTTGTTTATTCTTTAAGTTTTTGGTCAATAATCTTAATAAATTTTTCCAATTAGGAGGGCTTTATATGAATAAAAAATTCTCTATTAAATCTCTTATAAATAAAAACAAAGTTTTTATATTATCCTACGTTTTAGTATTATCCATATCTACCTCCTTAGTTATTTTTTCAGTAGTAAATTACACTTACTTAATTCAAAATTTCAAATCAAAGTTTAATGATGGAGATTATGCTGAAGCTAGTAGAATAGCTATATCTAGTCAGACATATAATCCTGTTAAGCTTTTAATGTTTACAGGAGATTTAAAAAATTTTTTAAGTGATTCTCTAAATAACACTATTAAATCATATAAAAATGCTGAAATTTCAGAAAGTGAAACACTTTATTTAATATCAAAAATTGATTATTATGGACTTTTTTCAAAGGAGATAGAAGATTTCAAAGCAACATTACCTTCCATTAAGGAGTCAAATAAAAACTTTCAGGCGGGCTTAAATGCTATTAAAAGTGAAGATTACAAAACTTCAATCACCAGTTTTTCAAAAGTTTCTGAGTACGATTCAAATTATAAATTAGCTTTAGACTATAAAAAAACTTACTTTGATAAGCTTAAAAAGGCTACTCTAGATAAGGCGAATGACTTAGCGAGCAATAAATATTATACTGATGCTATAAATCTAATAAAATCTGATTTAAAGGATTATTATAATGATGATAAGGAAATCTCTGATACTATTGCATCCTATGAAAAACAAAAAGCTGATTACTTAGCAAGTAAAAATAAATCTGATTCTTCAAAGGCTGCATCAACAACTCCATTAGCAGTAAGCCTTAGCAATATTAATACACTAAATCTTACTAGCTTAACCTCTTATCTGCTTTATGTTAATATCGCAGATCAAAAGACCTATGTTTTTAAAGGAATAAAAAATAATTGGAAACTATCAAAGACTCTTTCTTGTTCAACAGGTAAAGATGATTCAGATACTCCAAAAGGAGTTTTTCAAGTTCAAGAAAAAGGTGATTGGTTCTATTCTGAGAAATATAAGCAAGGAGCTAAATACTGGATTCAGTTCCAGGGCGACTATTTATTTCATTCAGTTCCTTTCGAGGAAGATAAAAAGACAGTTATTGACCCTTCATTAGGATCTCCATTATCACATGGTTGTGTTCGTTTATCTATAGAGGATGCAAAATGGCTATATGATACTATAAATAAAGGAACTAAAGTTATAATTAATTAACCTTTAGAGGGATGTATTAAATTAATTTGATACATCCCTTTTATTTATAGTAGAATAAGTTTAAATATTTATTTTAGAATATTTGAGGTGATATTTATGTTTATTTCTTACCCCAATGAAGTTAAGTATATTATAGATAAATTAAAGGATAATGGCTTTGAGGGCTTTTTAGTTGGTGGATCAGTTAGAAATTCCTTATTATCCTTAGCTCCAAAGGATTTCGATATAACAACAAATGCTCTTCCGGAGGATGTTATAAGAATCTTTGATAAAACAATCCCTACTGGTCTAAAGCATGGAACTGTAACAGTAATGAAGAATTCTATTCCTTTTGAAGTTACTACCTATAGAATTGATGGGGAATATAAAGACAATAGAAGACCAGAAGAAGTAAAATTTGTTTCCTCTCTCAAAGAAGATTTAGCTCGAAGAGATTTCACTATAAATGCTTTTGCATATAATGAAACAGATGGTTTAATGGATTATTTTAATGGCATAGATGATTTAAATTCAAAGCTTATACGAGCTGTTGGAGATGCAAATAAAAGATTTCAAGAAGATGCCTTAAGAATGCTAAGAGCTATTCGTTTTTCTTGCCAACTAGGTTTTAGTATTGAAAAAGATACTCTAGAAGCAATTGAAAAAAATTCTGAACTCATTCTTAATATAAGCTCAGAGAGAATAAGAGAAGAATTCCTTAAGATTTTAACTTCATCATATCCTACTAGTGGTTTAAGGTTATTAAATTCTACTGGTATACTTAAGCATATACTACCTGAACTTCAAGCTACTGTTGATTTTGATCAAAAAACTCCATATCATAATAAGGATGTGTTTGAACATACACTCTCTGTTGTTGATATGGTTCCTAATAAAGTTCACTTAAGGGTAGCAGCCTTATTTCATGATATAGCTAAACCTCCTTGCTTCTTTATTGGAGAAGATGGTCACGGACACTTTTACAATCATCAAAATATTGGAGCTGAAATGTGCGTAAGTATTTTAAAAAGGCTAACATTTGATAATGATACTATTAATAAAGCATCTATCTTAGTTAAGGAACATATGAATATTTTGTTCAATCCTACAGATGCTGCACTAAAAAGGTTAATTAATAGGGTTTCCATAGACTTAGTTTTTGATTTATTTGAATTACAGCGGGCCGATATTTTATCATCAGCTCCCCCATTTAAGGTTTTGTCTGACTTAGACTATATGGAAAAGAGAACTAAAGAAATACTAGAATCTTCTGAACCTTTAAGTAAAAATTCATTAAAGGTAAATGGTAAAGTAATCATGGATTCTCTAAACTTAAAACCTAGTAAAGAAGTTGGCGTTATTTTAGACTACTTAATGGATAGGGTTCTTGAAGATCCAAATCTCAATGATAAAGACACATTAATATCACTTGCTACTGAATATTATAAAAAAAGGACTGACAATAACTTATGAAAAAATACGTTTTTATATTTATAGGTGGAATGCTCGGAGCTATTTTAAGATATTTAATAAAAAATATTGATATTACAAGCTTCTATTCTGGAGTTATTCCTCTAAATACACTAGCTATAAATATTTGTGGAAGTTTTATTTTAGCATTAGTTTTAACAACTTCAATAGAAGTTTACGACTTTAATGTAAATATAAGACTAGGGATAGCCACCGGTTTCCTTGGAGCTTTTACAACATTCTCTACTATATGTAAGGAATCTGTTAATCTAATACGCCAAGGACACTATTATTCTTCTATATTCTATTTATTTTCTTCAGTTATTCTTGGACTAATATCAGCTTACTTAGGAGTCCTTTTTACTAGAAAGGTTATTTCTAAGCTAATACTTAAGAATAATACTTTAAATGAAATAGATGCTGAAGCTTCAATAGATGAGGAGGTTTAATAGATGTCATATATTTTAGTTGCACTAGGCGGAGGAACTGGGAGTATCGTAAGATATGTTCTTGGAAAATACATAAGCGAAAAATCTAATAAATCTTTTCCTTTAGGAACATTTATTATAAATGTTACAGGTGCTATTTTATTAGGGATAGTTAGTTCTATAGGAGTAAGCAATAACATTTTGCTTCTTTTAGCTGATGGCTTCTTAGGAGCATATACAACTTTTTCAACCTTTATGTATGAAGGTTTTAACTTATTTAAAGACAAGGAAAAGTTAAATGCTTTTATTTATATTTTTGGTTCTCTTATTCTAGGTGTATTAGGATTTTACTTAGGTTCTATAATTGTTAAGATATAAAAAAGAGCTGAAGCACTAATTATTTAGTGCCTCAGCCTTTATCTTTATACCCTAATCTCTCTATCTATACCAAATAAATATAAATATCTTTCTTTTACCTTTTTACCAGTAATTTTCTCCAAAGCTCGAGTATAGTAATCTAATTGAAGTCTATATCTATCTACTATCTTATCGATGGTTTCTTCCTCTACATAGTCTGTTTTATAGTCTAATAAGACTATACCATCCTCTTCTTCAAAATAAGCATCTATAACTCCCTGAAGTCTTATATTTTCATCCTTATATTCTTCTCCAAGCTCTTTATTAAATTCTAATGCACTTATTTCCGTATAAAAAGGAAGTTCTCTAACGACCTTTTTCCCTTGACTCGCTGACTCGAGCATTCTTTTTCCTAAATTACTATTTATAAAGTTTTTTATCTTATTTATATTTATTACCTTTGCCTCATCTTCTCTTAATAACTCTCTTGATACAAGCTCCTCTAACTGTTCTTTTATTTCACCAAAAGTATTACCTTTTAATAAATCAAGTTTTTGCATGAAAAAATGAATAACGGTCCCTCTCTCTGCTGCAGATAATCCTCTTTCTTCTTGTAAGAACTTAGGTTTAGCTATAAAGTCAGTTTTAAATAAATCTTGAGAAACTTCTTCAATTATTTCACTATAAGCTCTTTTCTTTAGTTCTGACACGGATATGTTCGATGGCAGCATTGAAGATTCTATAAATTCATACTTAAATCCTAATCTTCTTTCAATCTCTTCATCTACTTTATTTATTTCCTTATCTACAAATAATTCTTTTTCTTCTGTTTTATCCACATCAGTTGAAATTTCATCCCCAACAAGCTGAGATTTTATCCACAATTTAATGTTCCATTTAGATTTATCACCATCAATTATTTTATAAACTTCGTTAGAACCTCTTATCATCTCTCCATCCTTATGTCTGCAAAGAGCTATCCCAATCCAATCTAAAAAGCTTCTCTTCTTTATTAATTCAGCTGCTGGTATCTTTTCATCACCCATTGATGCTGAAGAATTCCATTTTTCCGCTGCTTTTTCAAAATTACTTACTGATCCTGTTAAAATCAACTTTTCCTTTGCTCTAGTTAATGCAACATAAAGTATCCTCATTTCTTCTGATAAGGTTTCTAAAAGAATTTTTCTCTTAATAGCATTCTTAGCTATGGACGGATATGTTATCCTATTTTCTAAATCTATAACTTGTGGTCCTAATCCTAATTCATCGTGGAACATAACCTCTTTATTTAAATCCATCAGATTAAATTTCTTTCCTATACCACTTAAAAATACAACTGGGAACTCTAAACCCTTACTTTTATGAATACTCATTATTCTAACTACATCTTCATTTTCACCAAGTATCTTTGCACTTCCCATATCTCCTGAAGACTTTCTTAGCTTATGAATAAAGTTTATAAAATTAAATAACCCCTTAAAACTTGTAGTTTCAAATTGCTTTGCCCTTTGGAATAAAATCTTCAAGTTAGCCTGCCTTTGAGCTCCATTTGGCATAGCCCCTACAAATCCATAATAAGATGTGTCCATATAAAGATACCATATGAATTCATCTATAGGCGTATATGCAGCCCTTTTTCTCCACTTACTTAAGCTTGTGATAAAATAATTACACTTTTCCTTGAATTCTTCAGATACAGTTATTCTATCTTCCACTATATCTTGAATAGTTTCATAAAAATATTTATTTTCTCCAAGTATTCTTAGTTCTCCTAATTCATTTGCATTAAATGAGAAAATAGGACTTCTTAAGGATGCAAGCATAGGTACATCTTGAAGTGGATTATCTATAATTTGTAATAGTGATAATATAGTTCTTATTTCTATAGTTTCAAAATACCCTGTACCTGTATCAGAATATACAGGTATTCCTAAAGCCCCTAATTCTTCCGAAAACACAGTTGACCAATTTTTAGTTGCTCTTAAGAGAATTACTATATCCTTAAACCTAACTTTTCTATAAGTTCCCGTAGTCTTATCCATAACCATGAAAGCTTTATCATCTTTAGCTGTCATAAGTTCCTTTATTCTTTTCCCCACTATTCTTGCTTCTAATTGTACACCTGTTAAATCTTCATCCTCTTCCTCTGTAGCTTCATTTTCTTCTTCAACCTCTTGAGCCTCTTCTGGAGATTTTTCTCCTATATGAAGTTCAAGAGCACCACCAATTATAGCCTCTTCTATATCTGCTTCTGGATAGGATGCCCCTAGATTTAGAGCTTCTTCTTCAGTATATTCTAATTCCCCTAGTGTTTCAGACATGAGTTCCTTAAATACAAAATTTACTCCACTTATTACTTCTTCCCTACTTCTGAAATTTTTATAAAGCATTATTTTTCTGTTTTTACTTCCTTCTTCAGTAGAATAGCTGTTATACTTCTGTAAGAATAATTCTGGTTTCGCCTGCCTAAATCTATAAATACTCTGCTTAACATCTCCAACCATAAATAAGTTTGGATTTTCAAGTTCTTTCCTTGATACTAGTGATACTATAGTTTCTTGAACATTATTAGAATCTTGATATTCATCAACTAATACTTCGTCAAACTTTTCTCTAAAGCCTAGTGCTACTTGTGATGGTACTACTGATTCTGTTTCTTCATTTATGAGTATTTTTAAACAAAGATGCTCTAAATCATTAAAGTCTAATATTCCTCTTTCTCTTTTCTTTTCCTCATAAGTATTTTTAAATTTAATAACTAGTTTAGTCAAAGATTTCATTAACGGATAAGTAATTCTTAAGTCACTAATTATATCCTTTGGAGGGGCGTTAAATATTTCTTGAGAAATAGCCCCCATGGACTTTTTAGCCTCATCTCTTACCTTCTTTATTCTCTCTTGAACTTTTGGCTCCTCAACATTTTTTGCTAACACTCTCTTAAGTTTAGAAAATTCTACGGAACTAATTGCTCTATATAATTCTTCTAAACTCGCAGAATATAACTTTTCACTTATATCCCTTATAAGTGATATATCTTCCCTAAGGTTTTCTCCATAAGGCTCTAAACCTGAAGAATTTTCTGCTAAATCTAAAGCTGTTTCTAAATTCCTAATTACTCCTTGTAATTCTGTACTAATTGATTCCTTTAATACTCTTATCCAGCTAGAATTTTCTAGTTCCTCTTCGCTAGTTATGTTAAATTCTTCTGCCTTTTCATTTAGCCACTTTTCAGGCCATGGTCCACTCATAGAAAATTCATATAGATTTAGTGCTAAATCCTGAAGTCTTTTATCATCTTTTCCTCCACCATAAGCATCTAGTAAGTTTAAAAATTCCTTGTTTTCTGCCTCATAAAGCTCTTCAAATATTTCAGTAATAGCCTCAAGCTTCATTAATGTTCCTTCTGTTTCATCACTAATTCTAAAGGATGGATCTAAATCTATTTCATGAAAATTATTTCTTATTACATCTAAACAGAAAGAATGCATTGTAGTTATATTAGCTCTACTTAGCAATGTAAGCTGCTTCTGTAATATCTTAGAATTAGGATCTTTTTCTAATTCCTTTGAAATAGCATCTGCTATTCTTTCTCTCATTTCTCCTGCTGCTGCAGATGTAAAAGTAACAACTAGTAGTCTATCTATATCCACTGGATTTTCTTTATCGGTAATAATCTTTATTATTCTTTCAACTAGTACAGCAGTCTTCCCTGAACCTGCTGCTGCTGCAACTAATAAATTACATCCTCTAGTATCAATAGCCATAAGTTGCTCACTGGTCCACTTTGTTGCCATTTCTATTCCCCTCCTTTCTCTTCTGAATTAATCACCTTATTCATATCTTCCCAAACCTCATCCTTCTTTTTAAGCTTAATTAACTTATACTTGTTATCTTTAAGGTTAGGATCGAACTGACATACTGATGAATAGTCACAAAACTCGCAATAAGTAAATGTACTTTCCTTTGCTGGATTTATCTTTATATTTCCTTTAAGCATTTCTGAACATAACTCTTTAATTTTATGGTTAACATAATTTCTTAAAACCTCAAATTGCTCTTCTGTCGCTACTGAACTACTTGATGATACCTCTCCATCCTTCTTTATTCCTGCTGGAATAACTACTGAGTATAGTCCTGGATCATCATCCATAGCTTTAATTATCTTAGGATCCTTTAAAACTAACCCATCCATCTTAAATGAAGATAATACTTTCTTCTCTATTTCTTCTTCAGTTATTCTTTTATCAACTGAAATTAGTGGATCATCTATTCTAAAGTATAAAATAGCTCCAGGCAAAGTGTTTTTATTTAAAAAGTATTTAGAGTTTTTAATCAATGCATCTAAGTATACTAAAAGCTGAATTTGCAGCCCATGATAAAGTTTAGTTAAATCAAATTTTTTACTTCCAGACTTATAGTCTATGACTCTTATATAACTTTCTCCATCTATTTCAGCCACATCAACCCTATCTACTCTACCTACTAAGAAAACCTCTTCTCCATCATTCACCTTTATTTTTATTGGCTCTGCATCCTTAAAGCTTGAGAATTCAAACTCATTTTTATATATTTCAAAGGTACTTCTTTTCATGTGCTCTGAAACTGCTGAAACTGATTTTGATAAAATTCTCTTAAATCTATCTGTAAAATACTTATATCTTTTTGAACTATTTAATATAAACCCTTGATTTTCTTCTAATTTCTTATCAACTAAAATAGAAACTATTTGTTTGCATCTTTCCTTATTCAATTCGCTCCAATTAAGCTTTTCATTTTTAACGTAATTGGTAAAACCATCTAAAATTTCATGCATAAATGATCCTAAATCTGGAGCTGAAAATTCATATATTTTTCTATCCTTTGCCTTTAGGCCATATTGAACATAGTAAGAAAAAGGACATTGGGCATATTTCTCTAGCCTTGAAACAGAAAACATCATTCTTCCATTTCTAGTGGAATATAGTTTTCTAACCTTGTCTTCATCTATGTTATCTTCCATATTGGTATACGATAAAGCTCTCTCAACGTTTTGGGCTTTTTGATGCCATTCTTCATGATTTTTATACCAATTATAAACCTCACCCCAATATTCCTCTACTTCTTCATCATCGTAATTTCTTCTTAAAGCCTCTATCATATTATTGAAGGTTGGTGTTGGAGATATAACTTTATTATATTTTTCTTGATTTCTACTAATATCACTTTCTTCAATAAGCTTTGGAAAAATCTTTTTAAGTCTAGGTATTATTATGGATGCTCTAAGGGATTTTCCTTCAAAATCAGCCATAGGATAACTAATTATTAACTTTTCACTAGCAAATGATAATGCAGTATACACTAATAATTGCTCTTCGAATGCTTTAGCTTTTGTGTCAGAAGCTAGTGGAATACCTCTATTTTTCATGGTATCTCTATCTTTATCAGATAATATTCCCTCATCTTTTATAGCAGCAGGTATAACTCCATCATTTACTCCAACTAAAAATAATATCTTAACTTCCTTACTTCTAACCCTTGCAATATCCCCTATTGTAACTTCATCTAATGATAATGGTATTAATCCTAGCTCATATTTTTCAAATCCTCCATTAATGATTATAGAGAACTTCTTTAGATCCATCTTTTCCTGGGACATAACTTGAACCGCTTGATCTAAAACCTCCATTACTATTGAAACAATTTGTGAATATTCTTTTTCCCTTTCCTTAAGTCCTCTTTCTGAAAACTTATCTATCCAGCTTTTCACTGTATCTATTGCTTTAATTTCTATTAGAAAATCATAAACTCCTTCGCAAAATTCTCTAACTGTCCTTTTCCCATTAGTTTTTTTATAGAAATTAATTAAAGGCGTTCTTATCTCATCTCTTATCTCATTAATTAATACCTTCATTTTGAGATCTTCCTCAGTGGTTTCTCCAAAGCTTAATGGATAGTACTCCCATTCATCTTCTGAAAGCCAATTAGCCTTCTTAATTCCATTAGCTAATACATAGTTTTCTATTATATCAATGTAGCTTTTATCTATGCCTGTTAATCCTGTTTTTAGATATTTAAACATACTCTCATAATTCCAATTTTTATTTTGTAGTTCAAATAATGATGTAATTAAAATAACAAATGGATTATTTAATATATCTTTTTTCTTATCAATATAATATGGAATTTCATATTCATTAAATATAACAGCAGTTATTTTCTCATAGTCCTCAATATTCCTACACACTAAAGAAATATCCTTATATCTATATCCTTTATCTCTAACTAATTCTTTAATATTTTTAGCAATTTCTTCAACCTCTTCATAACTATTAGCTGCTTTATATATTGTTAAATCTTTATTTTCTTTTGAGTATGCCTTAAAAGGATATGAATAAAAGTATCTCTCTAAATGAGCTAACTCTTCCGAATTTCTTAATCTATACGGAACTCCATTATTTAAGTCAATTACTCCATCAAAAGGAATTCTATTCTCCTCCATTAATCTAAGAATTCTCTTTTCAGTATTCTTTGTTACGTTAAATAAATCAGTATTATCAATATCATCTAAGTTATTCCATTGCTCTCCAACTAAAGTTATGTAAACATTCTTGGCTTTCTTAGCTAATATCTTTATTACTTCATATTGTTGAGGAGTAAATGTTGTAAACTCATCTATCCAAATCTCTGTTTTATCATATATAGTGCACCCAGATAACTTCTCTGAAAGCATTGTAAGCTCATCATCACTATCAATGTAATTCTCATGCAGATAAGTATCAAACTTTGAATATATCAGTTTTAAATCCTCAAGTTTGTATTTTAGTTCTGTATCCTTTTCCTCTAAGGACTTTGATAAATCCTCTAGTATTTCTGGAGTTACATTATATTTCTTAAATTCAGTTATTAGTGTTGATATTACCTCAATAAATCCATTTTGTTTTGAGACTTTATTGAATATCTTTAATTCTTTATCTAATTCCTGGAGAACCTTATATATTATCATACTTCTTCCAGACTCATTTATCTTAATGATTGAAGCTCCGCCACACTCTGAAAATACTCTATGGGCCATTCTCTTGAAGCTCAACACTTCAGTTTGTAACAAAGCTTTTTCTGTGGCAAACTTAAGAAGATTACTTTCAGTTCTAAAAGTAAATTGCTCTGGTACTATTAATATAAATTTTCCTTCTTTTTTTTCATCAATTCTCTTTTTAATAGATTGAAGACAAAAATAGCTCTTACCAACTCCAGCTCTTCCATATATAAACTTAATGCCCATAAGCGTCTCTCCTTTTAAATAATTCCTCTACATTATATTCTAATTATATATAAAAAACAGGGCGTATCAAAATAATTTCGATACACCCTAATATTCTCATAAATATAAATAATATTTATTTAATAGTTTCTTCTAGCAAAATCTACAAACTTAAACTTATCTGGTCTATGTCTTGATTGCGTATATTGAAATAATGTTCCATCTTGTAAATACACTACAGTATCTACTACAACCATCATATCAAATCCTTTTACATTAAGATACTTTCTATCTTCATCTGAGCATGGCTGAACTGTTATCTCTTTTTTAGCAAATCCAATTTTAAGACCTAATTCATTTTCTAAATAATTATATATGGAGTCTTCACATATTTCCTTAGTTAATTCATCTACATAGGCACTATTTAAATAATCTTTATCTAATATTATTCTTTTATTACCTATTTCTCTTACTCTAAAGACTTTCCAAATCTTATCCTCAGTGTTAAGTTTCTTTCTAAGGAAATCATCTCCATCTATAAGTTCAAGTTCTTTTACATATGTTCTAGTTTTTTCACCCATTTTTTCAGACATTTCCTTAAAACTAATCAATCCAGACACTGAAAAATTGTGTCTATTAATATCTAGCACAAAAGATCCTTTACCCTTTACCTTATTAATATATCCATTCTGCTCTAACATGTTTAGAGCCTTTCTTACCGTATCCCTAGATATATTAAATTTATCCATATATTCACTTTCTGAGGGTAGTTTTGAACCATGATCCAAAGTCCCATTTTCAATTTCTTCAACAATTTTATTATACAATGTAAAATATTTACTATTCATTTTCAATCACCATAAATATTTTATCATGTACTCTTCTACTTCTCAAGAAGGTATGCTACTGATTCATAAGGTCTAAGTAATATACTATTCATTTCTAATATTGAATCCTTATAATTAGATATCAATATATTTTTAGTATTATATCCTTCTATGTCTAACTCTTTGCTTAAATCCATTGCTATTTCTTTATCATAAAAATTACTTAATACAACTAAAAGTTGATTTTTATAACTCCTTGTATAGGCAAAGACTCTATCATTATCTAATAATAAAGGTTCATAACTTCCGTAAGCTATGATATCATAACTTTTTCTTAATTCTATTAACTTCTTATAATGATAATATACCGAACTTTCATCCCTAAGTGCAGCTTCAACATTTATGGTTTTATTTTTTCCTATTGGTATCCACGGAAGCCCTTTTGTAAAACCACAATATTTATCATCATTCCATTGCATTGGCGTTCTAGAGTTATCTCTTGATTTAGCTTGAAGAATCTTAATAATTTCTTCTTCACTTTTACCATTACTCTTTAAAATATTATAATAGTTTATCGATTCTACATCTCTGTAATCATCAATATTATCGAAATAAGCATTAGTCATTCCGACCTCTTCACCTTGGTAAATATAAGGAGTCCCTCTTAGCATATGTAGGGTAGTTGCTAACATCTTAGCAGATTCTTTTGGATACTTTTTATCATCTCCAAATCTAGAAACTATACGCGGTTGGTCATGGTTACACCAAAAAAGCGCGTTCCACCCATCTCCTTCTTCCATTCCTATTTGCCAAGTGTTAAGCAAATTTTTTAACTCAAAGAAATCAAAGTCCATTAGTGTCCATTTCTCACCATCTTTATAATCAACCTTTAAGTGGTGAAAATTAAATACCATGGATAGTTCTTCTTCCTTTGGATTTGAATATTTAATACAATTATCAATTGATGTTGATGACATTTCTCCAACAGTTAATACATCTCTATGCTTACCGAAGCTTTCTCTATTTAATTCCTTTAAATACTCATGTATTTTAGGTCCATCAGTATAGAATCTTCGTCCATCACCTTCATAATCATTTTCAAGTACTTCTGGTTTAGATAATAGATTAACAACATCAAGTCTAAAGCCTTTCACTCCTTTTTCAATCCAGTAATTAGCTATATCATATATTTCATTTCTTACCTCTGGATTTTCCCAGTTTAAATCAGCTTGAGTTTTATCATAAAGATGTAAATAATATTCATCAAACTTTTCTACATACTGCCATGCAGAACCACCAAATTTTGAAATCCAATTCGTTGGTTCTTGCCCATTGACTGGTGCTTTAAAAATGTAGTAGTCTTTATATTTCTTATCTCCACTTATGGCTTTCTTAAACCATTCATGTTCAGTAGAAGTATGATTAAATACCATATCTAACATTATATCTATGTTTCTTTTTTTAGCTTCTGATGCAAGCTCCTCAAAATCCTCCATAGTTCCGAATCTTGGATCTATATTTTTATAATCTGCTACATCATAACCATTATCCCTTTGAGGAGATATGAAAAAAGGTGTTAGCCATATATAATCTACTCCTAAATTCTGCAAATAGTCCAATCTATCAGTTACACCTTTTATATCTCCAAAACCATCTCCATTTGAATCACTAAAGGATTTTGGATAAATTTGATAGACTACACTTTTCTTGAAATCCTTCATATAAAACATCCCCTCTTTACAATGTCATAAATTTCTTAACGAGGTCAATTCAAAAACCATTAATGATAAGGTCTTTAGATTAACCCCGTTAATATTATTTATCTTATTTAGCTGCTACTTCGTTTCCTGCTAATACTGCTGCTGCTTTTCTTTTACTTATAAATACTGTTAATACAAATGGAACTACTATTGCAATTAACATTGATATTGCAAACACTGCCATAAATTGAGGTTTTATTGATAGTATTCCTGGAAGTCCTCCAACACCTATAGAGTTAGCCATTACTCCAGATCCAACAGAAACAACTGCTGCAAGTGCAGATCCTGTCATTGCACATAAGAATGGATATACATATTTTAAGTTAATACCAAACATTGCTGGTTCAGTTACTCCTAGATAACATGATATACATGCTGGTATTGATACTTGTTTTTCATCCTCATCTTTTCTATTTACAAATATCATACCTAAAACTGCTGAACCTTGTGCAATATTAGATAATGCAATCATTGGCCATAAGTTTGTTCCGCCAAATTCAGCTACAAGTTGCATGTCTATTGCATTGGTCATGTGATGTAATCCAGTAATAACTAATGGTGCATAAGCAAAACCAAAAAGTGCTGCAAATAACCATTTTAAGCTTGAAGTTAAACCTGTATAAACAACAAATGAGATTGCTGATCCTATCTTCCAGCCTATTGGTCCTAAAATTGTATGTGCAATCAATACTGTAGGAACCAATGCAAAGAATGGTACTACTATCATTGATATATATTCTGGAACTACCTTACGTAATCTTGTCTCTAAGAACGCTAATAAGAATCCTGCTAACATTGCTGGTATAACCTGAGCTTGATAACCTATCATTTGAACTTTAGCAAATCCAAAATCCCAAAATGGAATTTCTTTTGCGCCTGCTACTCCATATGCATTTAATAATTGAGGTGAAACTAATGTAATACCTAATATAATACCTAAAATTTGAGTTGTGCCCATTTTCTTAGAAATAGACCATGTTATACCTACTGGTAAGAAATGAAATATTGCTTCACCAATTAACCATAAGAATGAATGTACTCCTGCCCAGAATTGAGATACTTCTACTATAGTCTTTGTCCCATGTTCTAATAATTTAATATCTCCAATTACATTACGGAAACCTAATATCAAACCTCCAACTACCAATGCTGGTATAAGTGGTGTGAAGATTTCTGCTAGTCCTGCAAGTAGTCTTTGAATAAAGCTCATATTACCTTTTGCTGCAGCCTTTACTTCATCTTTACTAACTCCATCAATTCCAGCAACAGCTACAAATTCATTATAGAATGTTGGAACCTCATTTCCTATTATTACTTGGAATTGACCTGCTTGTGTAAATGTACCTTTAACACTCTTAAGTGCCTCTATAGCCTTAACATCAGCTACCTTTGGATCAGCAAGTACAAAGCGCATTCGTGTTGCACAATGGGTTACTGCTGATATGTTTAATTTTCCACCAACTAACTTAAGTAATTGCTCTGCGTCACTTTTGAATTTTCCCATGATTGTTATTCCCCCCACAATATTTTTGTAACCTGATAAATTTTAGTAAACATTATCATTTAATACCTATACGTACAAGTTCTTTATATTTACATTATAGTTGTACGTACAAGCTTAGTCAATACGTTTTCAAAATTTATTTTTTAATTTAGAAAAAGCCATTAAAATCGGCTTTTTCGCTAATCTTAATGACTTCTATACTCCTTTTTTAATATACTCATCACTAATGTATCATAATATTTTTCATTATTATAATACTTTTCTCTTTTTCTACCTTCCTCTATAAATCCACATGCCCTATAACAATTAATAGCTCTTTCATTGTTAGCCACTACCTCTAATTCAATTCTATGAGCTGATTGAGTCTCAAATAAATATTTAATTAATGTTCTTACAGAATCCTTTCCATAACCTCTTCCCCAAAATCTGCTCCCAATGGTTATTCCTATATCATATACTCCAACTGTATTTTGAAGTTCTTTATAACTAATGTATCCTATTATTACACCTTTTTCATTTATTATTGTAAGACTTTTTCTTTCAATAGTCATGAACTTATCAAAATTCTTCATTATATCCTTATATGGGGGTAGTTCCATTCCACCACCATCATATAATCTTACCTCTTCTTCTGAACAAATATTATATATTATGTTCATATCCTTCCTTTCAATAGCTTTTAGATATACCATTGCACCCTTCAACATCTTAACTTACCCCCTGTCAAAATAAGTAATCTATAATTATTATATACTACTATATTATGTTTTAGACAAAAAAAAATAGAACGATTATATCGTTCTATTTTGGCGGAGAAGGCGGGATTTGAACCCGCGCGCCGGTTGCCCGACCTACACCCTTAGCAGGGGCGCCTCTTTAGCCACTTGAGTACTTCTCCAGGCTAAAAATAATTATTTTTATAAAAATGGCGGAGAGATAGGGATTCGAACCCTAGGTACCCGTGAAGGTACGCCGGTTTTCAAGACCGGTGCCTTAAACCAACTCGACCATCTCTCCTAATTAACACAAAATTTATTATATCAACCTATTCTTAAATAGTCAATAGCTATTTGTAATTATATACATAATCAAAAAAACACCTAGATTTAATCTAGATGTTTTGGCGGAGAAGGCGGGATTTGAACCCGCGCGCCGGTTGCCCGACCTACACCCTTAGCAGGGGCGCCTCTTTAGCCACTTGAGTACTTCTCCAGGCTAAAAATAATTATTTTTATAAAAATGGCGGAGAGATAGGGATTCGAACCCTAGGTACCCGTGAAGGTACGCCGGTTTTCAAGACCGGTGCCTTAAACCAACTCGACCATCTCTCCTAATTAACACAAAATTTATTATATCAACCTATTCTTAAATAGTCAATAGCTATTTGTAATTATATACATAATCAAAAAAACACCTAGATTTAATCTAGATGTTTTGGCGGAGAAGGCGGGATTTGAACCCGCGCGCCGGTTGCCCGACCTACACCCTTAGCAGGGGCGCCTCTTTAGCCACTTGAGTACTTCTCCAGGCTAAAATAATTATTTTTATATAAAAAAATGGCGGAGAGATAGGGATTCGAACCCTAGGTACCCGTGAAGGTACGCCGGTTTTCAAGACCGGTGCCTTAAACCAACTCGACCATCTCTCCTAATTAACACAAAATTTATTATATCAACCTATTCTTAAATAGTCAATAGCTATTTGTAATTATATACATAATCAAAAAAACACCTAGATTTAATCTAGATGTTTTGGCGGAGAAGGCGGGATTTGAACCCGCGCGCCGGTTGCCCGACCTACACCCTTAGCAGGGGCGCCTCTTTAGCCACTTGAGTACTTCTCCAGGCTAAAATAATTATTTTTATATAAAAAAATGGCGGAGAGATAGGGATTCGAACCCTAGGTACCCGTGAAGGTACGCCGGTTTTCAAGACCGGTGCCTTAAACCAACTCGACCATCTCTCCGTTTATCAGAACAATTAGTATTATATCAAGCACCTTATCAATTGTCAACAACATTTTATCTATTTTTTATTTAAATTGTTTTATGTTTCTTTTTAGCTAGAAATGTAACTATTAAAATAGATATAATTAGTACTATTGTAACAACTAACCCTCCTTCGGGGCCAAAGGCTGCACCATTTATTATATTTTTAGTATTACTAAGGGTATTAAAGATACTGCCCACCATTATTGGATTTCCACTTACTAAAAAACCATATAAATTTCCTTGGGCCATATTCCAAGCACTATGTATAGCACATATACCCCAAATATCCTCAGTATAAATTGTATAAAATGCTGCAAAGATACCAAAAAGAATAAGATTTATTATTGAAAGCCTATCTATCCCATTATTAGCTAAGTGCAGAAATGCAAAATAACATGAGGTTATTATAATGGCAATTAACACATTATACTTCTTCCCAATAACAGGCATCATATATCCTCTCATCATTACTTCTTCTGATGCGCCCTGAATGAGCCAAGCAAATATAAGAATAATGAATGATGGTATTAATTTTGATGATAATTTACCTTTATATATTTGTGCATTTCCTGACATAACTATTATTACAGTAATAACGCTCATCATTAATAAACCAATAAGTATTCCAAACAAATATCTATTAAAGAATCCTTTATTTATTTTAAATCCAATCTCTTGAATCTTCCGCTTTTCAATAAATAAAACTAGTATTATATACAACCCTATTACAATGACTCTACTAATTAGTAAATAAATTGGATTAATATCAGCCAGAATAAATTTACCTAAAATAAATTTATGTGCTATAACTATTGAAAGAAATTCACTTATTACTTCAATAAAAATTGGTATCAATAATACTAATATAATTGGTAGCGTTTTTTGTTTTTGTACTTGCTTAAATATGCTATTTTCATTGCTAAACAAATACTCCATTCTTACCTCCATTCCAAAATATTTATAATACATATTTAAATAAATATTATCAGACTTTGGATTGTAGAATAAATTACATAAAAAAAAGATTATCTTAACGATAATCTTATATTATAACTAAATTTCTTTTTTTATACTTTTAGTACATATGATATCAATTCCTGTATTTAAGATATTAGAGCATATTACATCTCCACACTTTATCGGTGTATTTGCATAAATTCTGCTAAGCATCTTAGATAATTCTTGCCATAACTCTATATCTATTTCTTCGCTACTTCTTACTGGAATTAATTTATGCTTGCTATTATCTTTTGTTCTTACAACACTTGTAAAAATATCTTTCCTTCCCATTTATAAATCCTCACTAAACCTCATCAAATTCTTTTATTCTTGATACCAGAAGATTAGAATTTTTTGAATCCTCAACAATATCGGTAAGTTTTTTATCCATTTCCCTTGCTAATATATTTATAACCTTATCTATACAATAAGATCCATGACAGTTTCCAAAAGTAGCACCTGTTCTTCTTTTAATTCCTTCAACTGTTCTAGCACCTAATGGTCTTCTTATTGCATCAACAATTTCTCCTTCAGTAATAGTATTGCACAGGCAAACTACATTACCATATCTATCATCTATTTTAATTAACTCATTCTTTTGCTCATCTGATAATTCTCTAAATCTAAAGTACTCTCTTCTCTTATCTATAAAATCCCTCTTTAAAGTACATTTTAAATTATTAACTAACGACTCACAAAGTATTTGAGACAGAGCAGGAGCTATTGTTACTTCTCCATAATGATCACCTGTAACATTAATGTATCCCTTTGATATTTCACTTTCATCGATTAACATTGAGTCTACATTAAACTCATCAGAAAACATGTAATTTATATCCCTCTTACTTAAGTTAGGTAATATACTATTTGAGGTTTTTATAAGTTCTTCATAGGATAATGCTACATCACTCTTTACAGCAACTAATGTTCCTAATGAAAGTGTTGGTGTTTGAAATACAAACCCGTTACTCTCTTCTCTTTCATTAATTACTAGTGTATCATTACATTCTTTAAAACTATCATCTACTAAAAGATAATATAATTTCTTATCAATTTTAGTTTCTTTCTCATTTGTAGGATTTAAGTTATATTGTTCTCCAGGTATTGTATTAACAACAACTTTGCACGTGAACTTATTCTTGCTTGTAGTTACTCTAAAACCCTTAGACAGCTTTTTAATATCTACTACATCTTCCTCTAATCTAAATATTACTCCATTATCAGCTGCCACTTCTGCATAGGCTAAAGCTAAATCATAAGGACTTATTACTGCTGTATTTTGAGAATACAATGCCTTTTTCACAGGAATATTTAAGTTAGGTTCGACTTCTTTTATATGCTCTTCATCTATAAGATGTATATCCTTTATTCCTCTTCTTTTAGCTCTATCATACATTTTATATAGCTTATCAACTGCAACATCTGTTTGTGCTATTCTAATTGATCCTATTCTTTTAAATGGAACATTAAATTTAGTTGCTACTTCCTCAATTAAGCTATTTCCCATATTCTCTAGGGATGACATTAAATCATTTGAACATTCAGCTCCATCATAAATTATAGCTGTATTAATAAAGGATAAATCATCTGCAATATCATAATCTTTTTCAATTAATGCTATATTCAGATTATATTTTGAAAGTTCATAGGCAATGGAACAACCAATAATTCCACCACCTAGTATTAATATATCATAATCCATTTTTTTAACCTCAACGTACTTTATTTCATTATCTATTTAATTATATCACACTTATTCTTTAAGCTTATTTATATCTTCACCAAGCTTTTTAATATATTCTCCATATTCAGCCCAATTTCCTTTTGTTTGTGCATCCATAGCTTTATTATACAATTCTTTTATTTCCTTTGTTAGCTGACTATTTTCATTTATTTTTTCTATTTTACTTGTCTGTCCTTTATAATCAAAAAGCTTCTTTAATCCATTTTCTATATTATCTTCTATAACTATTCTTTTACCATCTGATAAAATTATCTTTTTCATCTCAGGTATAGTTTTATCCACATCTGCCTTTAAATATATAGGAAGCAAATATAGTAAAGATTCTTCTACTGGGAGTATTACTGTCTCACCATATTCGACTTTTGAACCTTTTCCTTCCCATAAAGATAATTCCTTAGATATATCTGGGTCCTGTAAAATTTGATTTTTAAATAAATAAGGTCCATAAATAGTTTTATCTGCTGGGAACTTAAATAAAGTAATTTTTCCATAATCACTCTCATCCATCTTTACACTAATCATTGATACCATATTAGGTTTATTTTTTACATTGAAATAATCAAAAAGCATCATTTGCTGCTTATTTTCTCCTGGTAAACTTGTAAGAAGATATAACCCTTCATTAGTGCTCTGCTGACCTGACAAAGCACTTAAATTGCTTGAAATCTCCCAAACATCTTCTGATGTAAAAAATTCCTTTGGATCAGTAGTATGATATTTTGATAATACTTCGCATTGTAAGTTAAATATCTTTTTAGGATATTTCAAATGTTCTTTGAGCCCCGAAGGAATATCATTCTTATCCTTAAATAATCCTTTGAATATCTTTGAATAACTTTGAATTATTGGATCTGAATTATCTACAATGTAGTAATTTGTTTCTCCTGATGAGGCATCTATAGTTACTTTAACTGAATTTCTTATATAATTAATCCCATCATGAGGTTCCGAGTAAGGGAAACTTTCTGATGTTGTATATGCATCAATAATCCAATATAACCTTCCCCCACTTATTACTATATATGGGTCATCATCATAAGTTAAAAATGGAGCTATTTTACTTACCCTTTCAATAATGTTTCTATTTATAAGAATCTTACTGTCATTATTTATTGCTCCTGAAAAAACTATTTTGGGATCTTTTTCAGCCAAACTAAAAATTAATCTATTAAAAATATTTAATTTTATTCCACCTTTATCATCATACTTATAAGAAGCTTGTTCCTTTTCGCTAGGATAATCAAATTCTTCTTGAGATGTATCTACTATAGCATATTCATTTTTTGCTTCACCATAATAAATCCTTGGGTTTTTTAATAATATATTAGATAAATTATCTAAAGGTATATTTTTCATTACAAAATCTGGTTGTCCTTCTTCTGTAACCTTATTAACCCTGCTCATAGTTACTCCGTACCCATGAGTATAAATCAAATGCTTATTTTGCCATGTATTCATTGAATCAGTACTTATTTCTCTTGGGGATATAAACACTTGAGTATACTTTCCATCTATATTGTATCTATCAGTATCTATGTCATTAAAGTAGTAATAACTTCTAATTTCTTGAACTTGATTATAAAAGTTTAGAACTGGAGATGGGGAATTAATTTTTAAGTTTGAAATTGTTTCTTGATTTCTACTTATTTTTTCTGAATTCAAATTAGCTTGAGGTTCATAACTTTTTATATTCATATTATTTATATTAAAAGCTCTAGTTGTCGCGTCTATATTATAACCTATATATTTACTCTCATATTCCATTTCATTTGGCTTTACCATAACTTTATAGACTACTTTATAAGTAACAGGTTCTAAAATCATAAAAAAAAGCACAAGAATAAATGGATACATTGATATTTTAAACTTATTTTTCCTTATACAAAAATAAGTAATAATAGATGAAATTATAGCTATTACAATAATAATTTTATAAAACAACAGAGTAATATTTATATCTGTATAACTTGCCCCAAATGAAGCTCCTCTATTGCTATATAGTAAATCAAAGCATTTTACTACATATTTTATTGAAATAAGCACAAGAAATATAGGTAAAAGTATTCCTATCTGCTTTTTTGAAAACTCTTTAAGATAATCTAATAATTGCTTAAATGATTTGAATTTATTATTTATAAAATATTTTTTTATTGATACTAACGTATAAAAACAAATTGAAAATAAAGTAGTAATTATTATTACTTCTATTAAAAAATTGCTAAATATTTTAAGTAATGGGAGCTTAAACACATAAAAAGAAGCATCTAAATTAAATATTGGTTCTCTATAGTTAAAACTAACTGAATTCGAGAATAAAACTATCTCATACCAATACTTAGTAGATGTATATATAGAAATTAGAAAAGAGATTATTATATTTGCTATTAAAACACCTTTTTTTATCTTTTTCAAACCATTTTCGTCTATTTCACTTTTAATATTATTAAGAAGCCTTTTACTAAATAAACTTATAATAATAAAACATATAAAGAAAAGTGGAATCAATATCTCAACTATTGAAATTAATCTAGTAAAATATAACTTAATGTAACCTAACTCTATAAACCATTCTATATTTATAATTAACTTAGCTGAGAATAGAAGTACGCTCATTATTAGAATTAAAATAAGAATAAATACTGCCAATTTCTTATTTCTCATAAATTTCACCCCGTATTAATCTTTTAGCAAATAGCCTACTTTCTCTAAGTCCCTTATAATCATATCCATATCTTCTTTATTTTCTGTTGAAATAGTATGCAAGTGAATTCCTTCTGTTAGAGCTGATAAAGGTTTTGCCTTAAACTTCTTATACTTATCAAGAAAGTTATTTAAATCATTTAAATTTCTTATCATTAGATTTCCTTTAAGCTCACCATAAATAGGATGTTCAATAATTACATCTTCAATCATTCCTCCATACTTTATTACTATCTCTAATTCATTTGTCATTTCACTTGAATTATGACATAGAGCTAAAATTCTCCTATATCTAGAATTCTCCTTATTCATAATATATCCCTCTGGAGTTGCGACAATATTGCTTCCAGCTGCTCTTATTATCGCTATATCTTTTACTATTACTTGCCTAGTTACCCCAAATATTTTAGCTATTTCGCTGCCTTTTAATGGACTTTTGCTATTTACTATATAATTAACAATTTCCTTTCTTCTATCTTCACTATTCATATTCCACCTCATTAATTTTTATTATCACAATATTTAATTATTTCTAATATTTCATTTGATGTTTTTATTTTATGATGATGTTCTTCTATCACTTTAAGGAATTCTACATCGTATTTTTTATTTAGCTTTAATATCTCATACCCTTTTTCTGGGTGATTATAATATATATCTATTATTTTGAAATTACTATATCTACTTATCTTTCCACTTGTAACTTTATCCAAGATAACTATAAGTGATTTCTCAATTACATTTAATGGCCTCTCAATTTTACCAATATCGTGTAATAAAGCAATTTTAACAATTTTCTCTTTATCTAAGTTTTGTATGACATTATTTGAATCTTCAATATACTCTAATGCATCTTTTGCTACCCTTATACTATGCTGTTTATCAGATTTCTTTAATAGCTGAAATAATCTTTTTTCATCTTCATCTAAGTATTTTTTTATATATTCATCATCAATATCTTTATAGATAGATTCTATTGCCCACATAAATTGCTTTATCCTATAAAACATTCTTATCTCCTCTCACTTTTATCTTACATTATAAGCGTATAATCACATTCTAATACATTTAAAAGCTAATTTCTATATTTTCACATTGTTGTTTTTATAATAATAACTTTTTATATAATAAAAAAAACCGTAAACTTTATGTTTACGGTTCTCTTTGGTGGAGATAAAGAGATTCGAACTCTTGACCCCCTGCGTGCAAGGCAGGTGCTCTCCCAGCTGAGCTATACCCCCAAAAATGGTGGACCTTCAGGGACTCGAACCCCGGACCTACCGGTTATGAGCCGGTTGCTCTAACCAACTGAGCTAAAGATCCATGTATTAACCTGGCAATTCCCTACTCTCCCACACAGTCTCCCATGCAGTACCATCGGCATCTCAAAGCTTAACCATCCTGTTCGAAATGGGAAGGGGTGTTACCTTTGTATCATCATCACCAGATTTACTACTTCGTTACATGTTACATTGATTATTATATAGTGCAGACCTTGGTTTGTCAACACTTTTCTGAAGAATTTATTCCTTCAAAATTGCACACAATATCCAGTTGTTTTTATTTGGTCAAGCCCTCGATCTATTAGTATG